>CANHYS010000020.1 GCA_947464585.1 Planctomycetaceae bacterium
CTCGGCTGCCGTGCTCGATGCCCTGCACCGACTGACGGGCAGCCACTTTCTCATCTGGGAAGAATCGACACGCCGGATCGGCCTCTCCACACTACCTCCGGAGACGCTCGAGGCTGTTCAAGGCGACGCGGTGGCCGCTGCCATCCGCGTAGGCAGCGTCACCTTCGGTGGGCAACGCTACCGGCTGGGCACGGTCCGCAGCGAGGGCGTGCGACCGGAGACGGTGCTCATCCTCACACCCGAGCGATCGTTCATCGCCCGCACGTTTGATGCGGTCTGGCCCGTGCTGGCGGTGGCCGCAGCGACGCTTGCGGTGCTCGTGCCACTGGGACTGCAAACGACGGGCCGGCTCGCGGCGCGGATCACCGCCGTCGAACGGCACGTGGCACGGATCGCGGAAGGAGAGTTTGGCCAGACGCTTCTCGCCGGCGACGACCCGACCGCCGGCGACGAGATCAGCCGGCTGGTGGATGGTGTCAACCACATGAGCCTGCATCTGGAGCAGCTCCGTGGTTCGCTTGTCGCCGGTGAGCGGCAACGGCTGCTTGGCCAGCTGGCGGCTGGATTCGCCCACGAACTCCGCAACGCCGTCACCGGCGCCCGGCTGGCGATCGACCTCCACCGCCGCCGCTGCCCGGCAGGAGTGGGCAGCAGCCCGCCCGACGACAGCCTCACCGTCGCCGCTCGGCAACTCGACATCCTGGAGGAGGAGGTCCGCGGACTGCTCGCTCTGGCGAAGGCGCCGGCACAACAGAAGCAGCCGCCGGCGCCGATCTCCATCGATCGGCTCCTGGCCGAGGTCCGCGATCTCACGGCGCCACGGTGCGACCATGCCGGAGTGCGAATGCATTGTGAACTGCCCACGAATCTGTCGATCATCGGTCGCCACGACGCCCTGCGGGCGGCGCTGGTGAATCTCGCGCTCAACGGCATCGATGCCGCCGGCCGCAATGGCGACGTCTGGCTCTCCGCCGTCCGCACTGATTCGCAGACCATCCTGGCCGTCGACGATTCGGGGGCAGGCCCGCCCGAGAGCGTGCGGGATTCGATGCACGAGCCGTTTGTCACGTCGAAGCCGGAAGGGATCGGCCTCGGGCTCTCGGTCGCACGGGCCGTCGCCGAGGAGCACGGCGGCGTGCTCGCCTGGGAACAAAACCAGGGCCGCACGCGATTTGCGATTTCGCTGCCGGCGCAGACACTGGAGGATGGCAGCTCCTGATGGCACCCTCCAGCCATCGCCGCCAGCCCCTGCCCGCACTGGCACGAATCCCATGAGCCGCATCCTCATCATCGACGACGAGCCCGCCATCGGCTGGAGCCTGCGCGAGATGCTCTCCGACGAGGGGCACTCCGTGGAGGTGGCGGCGAGTGTCGAGGCCGGGCTCGAGACCTGCGGCCGCTTCGAGCCCGAGGCGATGCTGCTCGATGTCCGCCTCCCGGGCCGCGACGGCCTCTCAGCGCTGCCCGAATTGCGCAGCATCGTCCCAAACGCACCGGTCGTGGTGATGACGGCCTTTGGCGATCTCGACACCGCCGTGCGGGCGGTCAACGCCGGCGCCTTCGACTATCTCGTGAAACCATTCGATCTGGAGAGCGTGTCGCGGATCGTCGCGCACGCCCTGGCCGAGAGCGCGCAGCGGGCGGCGGCCGGGGCGAATCCGCCGGTGACGACGGTCGGCGACGCCGCGCTGCTGGTCGGTTCCTCGCCGCCGATGCAGGAGGTCTTCAAGCAGATCTCACTCGTTGCACCGACCGATCTGCCCGTGCTCATCACCGGCGAGACCGGCACCGGCAAGGATCTGGCCGCCCGCGCCATCCATGCCCACAGCCCGCGGCGACACCGGCCGTTCGTGGCCACCAGTCTCGGTGCCCTGGCGCCGAGCGTGATCGAGAGCGAACTCTTCGGCCACGTCCGCGGCGCCTTCACCGGCGCCACGTCCGATCGGCCCGGCCTGTTCGCCCTGGCGGATGGCGGCACCCTGTTCCTCGATGAAATCGGCGAGGCGCCGACCGACCTGCAGGTGAAGCTGCTGCGGGCTCTGGAAAACCGGGAGGTCACACCGGTAGGCGCGGCCGCGCCGCGAAAGCTCGATGTCCGCGTGATCGCCGCGACCAACCGCGACCTCGTGGCGGCGATCGCCGCGGGCACGTTTCGCGAAGACCTCTACCATCGGCTCCATGTGTTTCCGATTCATATGCCGCCGCTGGCAGCCCGTGGCGACGACATCGACACGCTGGCGGCACATCTGCTCGCGCGGCAGGCCGCCGGACGGCCGACGCCGACCATGTCAGAGGCGTTTCGCGTCGCGCTCCGCGGCAGGTCCTGGCCGGGCAATGTCCGTGAACTCAAGCACGCGATCGAATACGCCGCGGTGGTCGCCCGTGGCGGCACGCTGCGGCCGGAGCACCTGCCTGCCCAACCAGCCGCAGCCAGCCAGCCAGTCGGTGACACGGCTGCCGATGCGCAGGTGGTGGCCGCCGTCGGAGCCTGGGTGGATGCCGCCCTCGCCACCGGCACCGCGACCCCCGGCCCACTGCACGAATCACTGCTGAGCCTCGTCGAAAACACACTCGTGCAGAAGGTCGTCGATGCCGCCGGCGGCAACCGCACCGCAGCGGCGAAGCTGCTCGGCCTCGACCGGGCCACGCTCCGATCCAAGCTCGGCCGGTGAACGATTCACCGCGCGGTGAAAGAATCGCCGCATGTCGTCGCGTCAACAGCGGTGTTCTGCGAGAGCACGACCGGCATGCTATTTGCTCAAGCAGTCTTGCCATGACGCGAACCCTTCACCCACACCGGCCCGGTTTCACCCTCGTCGAGCTCTTGGTGGTGATCGCCATCATCGGCACGCTCATCGGCCTGCTCCTGCCGGCGGTGCAGAGCGCCCGCGAGGCGGCGCGTCGCAGTGCCTGCAGCAACAATGTCCGTCAGCTCGCGTTGGCAACGCACAACTACCAATCGGCAAGGGGCACCTTTCCACCGAGCATGCTCCATACGCCGGGAACCACTTTCACGAGCAACAACGGCTCCTGGTCGATCCATGGCCGCATCCTTCCCTATCTTGAGGAGGGCGCCGCGGCCGTGAAGGTGAACCTTGAGCAGGCCTGGGACGACGGCTTCAGCCCGGTCGATCTCACCAAGAACTGGGGGACGGTGAAGGACGCCCGCATCGGTCCATTCTTCTGCCCGAGTGAAACGAATCTCGTCTTCCGCACCAAGACCCGCAGTGGCGCGGAGGTCCCATATGTCTTTCCGCACACATACGGATTCAACTTTGGCACCTGGTTCATCTATGACCCTGTGACGGGCCAGGGGGGCGACGGGTCCTTCCACCCCAACTCCAATTTCACTCCGGCAAAATTCACCGACGGCCTGAGCAAGACATTCTGCATCGCGGAGGTGAAGGCCTTTACCCCCTACGTCCGCAACACGAGCGATCCGAGCGGCAGCTACCCGGCACAGTCGCCCCCGTCCGATGCTGCTGCTGTCGTCGGGCTGGCCAACGGCATGTCGGCTGGCGACACCAAGCTCGGCGCGACCACCAACGACAACACCGGCCACACCGAGTGGCCCGACGGCCGCGTCCACCACAGCGGCTTCACGACCACGCTGCCGCCCAACACGCGAGTGCCCTATCAATCGGGATCCGCCACCTACGACTTTGACTTGAACTCCCGGCAGGAAGGGAACAGCGCGACCGCCAAGACATTCGCCGCCATCACCTCCCGGAGCCACCACGGAGGCATCGTGACCATCGCCATGATGGACGGCTCGACGGCCTCGATTGCCAACTCCGTCGAGATCGCCGTTTGGCGGGCACTGTCGACGCGGAGCGGCGGCGATGTGCAGCAACTGCCTTGATGGAAAAGAGGGACGGGAGCGAATTTTCTGGTCGCCACAGACGACAAGGCCTCGCCGGGCACCCTGGCCAAGGTGCTCCGCAAAATTCGCCCCCGTCCCTATTTTCCGCTAGGGTACATATCCCCTCGGTTCCCGGATCGACGGCATTCGAGCGGCCATCGCGGCCGTGTGCCCGAGGTCGGATACTGGCCGTAGGCAGTTCTTCATCTATTCGGAGGCGTGTCGATGGATATTCTCGGTGAAATTCTCAAGCAGGTTCTCGAAGGCGCCGCGCAGCAACAGCAGCAGGCACCGGCACCGCAGCAACGGGCTCCCCAGCCGCAGCAGCGCGCCCCGCAGCCCCAAGGTGGCGGACAGGGTGGCGGACAGGGCATGCCCTCCGCGAATGATCTGCAGGACATCTTCACGCAGATCTTCGGCGGCGGTCAGGCCCAGAAGCTGCCTGAAGTCGTCAAGCAGTTCGAGGAAAAGGGGCTGCGCGATGAGGTCGATTCGTGGGTCCGCACCGGGCCCAACAAGCCGGTCGACCGGCGGCAGATCGAGGACGTGTTCGGCCGTCGTGAACTCGACGAGATCGCCGGCCGGAACAAAATCGACCGCGACCAGCTGGCCGAAGTGCTCAGCCGTTACATTCCGAAGATCATCGACGAACTGACCCCGACCGGCCAGATGCAGGCCCGCCGCTAGTCGTCGCCTTCGCGTTCCACGCCCGGGCCCGCCGCGCTGCACGCGCGGCGGGCCCGTGGTCTGACGAGCCCGTGGTACGGCCGGTCTGGGATCGCATCGGAGGGTATACTCTGACTATGGCGATCCTTTCTGCCTTCTCCCCCACCGCACCCAGCCCGTGGCGATTGCTGCCACGATCCCTGTGGGTCGTGCCATTGCTGCTCCACTCGGTCGCCGCTGCGGAAACGAGCCCGGTGGAGATGCTCCTGCCTCCGCATGTGGCCGTCGCCTGGCGGGAGGATCCCCGGCCGGCAGCCGATGCGCCCGCGGGCGTGGAAGTGCCGCAGGGTCGCCGCGGCTCCCGTCGATCCCAACGTCGCAGCACCCGGCGACGGCCGCCGCTCGACGAAATGCCGCACGAAACGGTGCCGGTTCGTCCACCGCTCCGCGATTCGCTGCCCGCCGCGGAGTTCTTTCCAGTGGCACCTTCGGAAGAGAGCACGGCAACGGCCGTTGCGACCGACACCACACTGACCTCGCCGGCGCCCGTGGCGGCAGATGCCACTGGCATCACGACACACCGCGACCAGCCCTACGGCCAACCAGAGTCGGGCCAGCCCGCCCATGCTCGGCAGCGGTTTGATCTGTACCTCCCAGCCGGCTGCAATGCCGGTGGCATGCCGCTGGTCGTCTGGATCCATGGCGACACGTGGCGCGACGGCTCCAAGGCGGATTGCCCATTGATCTGGCTGGCAAGCGAGGGCTACGCGGTGGCGAGCATCGGCTACCGGCTCAGTGATACTGCGGTGTTTCCCGCGCAACTCGACGACTGCCGGGCTGCCATTGCGGAGATCGAGCGGAACGCCGAAGTCTGGGGGATCGACCGCGATCGCGTGGCTGTTGCCGGCAGCGGCGCTGGCGGCCATCTCGCGGCCCTGGTGGGCCTCACCAGCCAGCCGGCAGCGGCCGTCGCCACGTCGGCCGACCGAGCCGGCGACACCGTGTTCCCGCGCATCGCGGCGGTCTGTGCAGTGGCCGCGCCGGCAAGTCTCACCACGCTGGGCCCTGAGCAGGATCGCCCCGGCTCGCCAGCCAGCCGGCTGGTCGGCGGACCGCTGCCGGAGTTTCGTGAAGCCGCACAACGGGCCAGCCCCATCGCCCATGTCTCCGCCGACGATCCGCCCGTACTGATCCTGCACGGCGCCACCGACAGCACCGTGCCACCGAAACAGGCCGTCGAGTTCGCGGCAGCGCTCAAGGCCGCCAACGTCGATACCACGATCGTCATCCTTCCCACTGTCGGCCACAGGCTGAGCCTCGACCTGGGCATGGCCGGCGGGCAGGCCCTGATCTCCTTTCTCGACCGTGTGCTGGGACCAGGCATCCGTCCCGACCGAGTCCCGCTCCCATGACATCGCCCAGTGCCGCCGGCGAGCCCAATCCGGCCCTGCCCCGCCGGCCTTCTTCCCTGAGCCGCCGCACGCTGCTCAGGAGGGCCTGCCTCGTCGCTGGCGCGGTGCCGTTGGCGGCCGCGATCGACGGCGTGGCGATCACGCCACGGCGGCTCGTGACGAGCAACCACTCCTTTGGACAGGCCGCCTCTGCCGACCGGCTTCGCATCGTGCAGGTCAGCGACCTGCACGTGCACGGCATCGGTACGCTCGAACGTCAGCTGCTCGAGCAGCTCCATGAAGCCCAGGCCGACCTCATCGTGATCACGGGCGATTCGATCGATCGGGCCGGATCGCTCCCGCTGCTCGACAGGCTGCTGGGAGAGTTTCCCCGATCGCCACGGGTGCTCGCCATCCTCGGCAACTGGGAATACCGCAGCGGTGTCGGGCCCGATCAGTTCGCCCATACCTATGCTCGTCACGGCATCGAACTGCTCGTCAATCGGTCGATCGAGTTGGAGCATCGAGGACGCACGATCCGCGTCACGGGCCTCGACGACATTCTCTCCAGCCAGCCCGAAGCCGCCTCGGCTATCGGTGACGACCGCCCGCTCGACCATCACCTCGTTCTCACCCACTGTCCGATCACTCGCGACACGCTGGGGCTGCCGCCGGAGCACGCTGCGTCGCTGGTCTTGAGCGGCCACACACACGGCGGCCAGGTGGCTCCCTTCGGCGTGGCCTCGCTCCTGCCACCGGGTAGTGGACGCTATGTCGCGGGCTGGTATCGCGACGACGGCGGTCCACCGCTCTATGTCTCGCGAGGCATCGGCACGTCCGGGCTGCCGATCCGCATCGGCGCGACTCCGGAACTCGTGCGGATCGACTGGGGGCTGGAAGACCCGCTGCAGTTTTCCGCAGCGTGACGGCACGACCGGCATGACCCGTGGCACCGCTTTAACCGCTGTGCGGCACCCTTCCTGCCTTGCTTGTGCAGAGCACTGCGGCGAGCGTCGATAGCTTTCTTTACGCCGCTGTTGATCCGGCCAGCCCGCGAGCCGAGAAGGCCCGCGAACGGTATCGACTGCTCATCATCTTCATTATTCCTCCGAAATCCCCAACGCCCGGGGAAGGCCAACTCCACCCATGCCATCGCCCTCTCGTCGTAGCAAGCCATCCTCGTCCGCCGTCCAGAACCCACTCGAGACCTACCTCCGCGACATCAACGCCACCTCGCTCCTCACGGCAGAGGACGAACGGCGGCTGGCCACGGCCATCGCCAAAGGAGATGCCGCGGCGCGAGACCACATGGTCCGTGCCAACCTTCGACTGGTGGTCAACATCGCGCGGGGCTACTCGAACCGCGGTCTGGCCCTGCCCGACCTCATCGAGGAGGGCAATCTCGGCCTGCTGCGGGCCGTCGAGGGCTTCGACCCGACCATGGGCACACGCTTCAGCACCTACGCCAGCTATTGGATCAAGCAGTCGATCAAGCGGGCGCTCATCAACTCCGGCAAGACGATCCGCATTCCGGCCTACATGGTGGAGCTGCTCTCAAAATGGCGACGTGCGACGGCACGCCTGAACGAGAGCCTCGGCCGCACACCCACTCCCGAGGAGGTGGCGCGGATGCTGGGCCTGGCACGGAAGAAGCTGCCGATCATCAAGAAGGCCATCCATGTCCACCAGAATGCCCCGCAGACCGAGCAGGCCGACGGGGGCTGGTCGCTGGGTGAACTGGTCCGCGACGAAAACGCCAAGTGCCCCGCCGACGTGCTGCTCGACCACGACACGCTGCGGCATGTCCTGCGGCGGATCGACACCCTCGACGAACGGGCCGCCAAGATCATCCGGCTGCGTTTCGGTCTGGGCGGTGTCGAGCCGATGACCCTCAAGGAGATCGGGGTGGTCCTCGGCCTGACGAGGGAGCGGGTGCGGCAGATCGAGTCGGAAACGCTCGCCAATCTGGCCATGGCGATCGACGGCGCTCCGCGGGCGACGATCCGTCTGCGGCACGGGGCCTGACGGCGGACGGCCCATGGGGTAGGCTTTCGCCATGGACCTCACCGCCTACATCCGCCCCATCCCCGACTTCCCGAAGCCGGGCATCCTGTTTCGGGACATCACGCCGCTGCTGGCCAACCCCGCGGCGCTGGCCGCGAGCATCGACCAGCTCGCAGCGCCCTGGCGCAGTGCCCGCATCGATGCCATCGCGGCGGTCGAAGCGCGGGGCTTCCTGTTCGCCACGCCACTGGCGATCACGCTCGGCGTGGGAGTCATCCCGGTGCGGAAGCCAGGCAAGCTGCCAGCCGACACGCTGGAGCATGAGTACGACCTTGAATATGGCCGTGATCGGCTGCAGATGCACCGCGGCGTGCTCACGCCCGGCGCCCGCGTGCTCGTCGTCGACGACGTGCTTGCCACCGGCGGCACCGCGGCAGCCTGCATGCGGCTCATCGAGGCCGGCGGTGGAGAGGTGGCGGGCGCAGCGTTCCTGATTGAGATTCAGCCACTCGGGGGCCGCGAACGGCTGGCGCCGCACCGCGTCGAAGCCACGCTCATCTACTAGCTGGCTGTGAAAAAGGCTCCCATGCCACGCGTCGTTGTCGCCATGTCGGGCGGAGTCGATTCGAGCGTCGCCGCGAGCCTGCTCGTGGAGGCGGGGCATGACTGCGTGGGCGTCTTCATGCGGCATGGCCGGCCGGCACTGCAGCCGGAGCCCGCATCGCCCGGGCACTTCACCATTCTGCCTGACGGGGACCAGACGAGCCGGCACCAGGCGAGCGGCCATCAGGGCTGCTGCAGTGTCGCCGACGCCCTCGATGCGAGGCGGGTGGCCGACAGGCTGGGCATTCCGCTCTTCGCCCTCGACCTGACTGACGACTTCAGTCGGATCATCGATTACTTCGCCACGGAGTATGGCCGCGGCCGCACCCCCAATCCCTGCGTGCGATGCAATTCGTGGATCAAGTTCGGCCGACTCTTCGATCATGCCGACGCCATCGGGGCCACGCATGTGGCCACGGGACACTACGCCCAGCTGACCCAAGGAGCTGACGGCCGGCCACGGCTCTCCCGCGGTCTCGAGGCCGCCCGCGATCAGTCCTACGTGCTCTTCGATGTGCCGTCCGCACGGCTGGGCCGGATGCTGTTGCCCGTGGGTGGGATGTCGAAGGACGCCGTCCGCAGCCGGGCGGCGGCGCTCGGGCTCATCACCGCCGACAAGCCCGACAGCCAGGAGATCTGCTTCGTCGCCTCGGGCGAGCATGCGCGGCTCGTGAGCCAAAGGCTTGGCGGCTCACGCGTGGGAGAGATCGTCACCGGGGACGGACGCGTGCTCGGTCGACATGATGGCATCGAACACTTCACGGTGGGCCAGCGGCACGGGCTCAAGCTGGCCGTGGGCCGGCCGCTCTACGTCGTGCGGATCGATGCAGACACCTGCCGGATCGTGGTGGGGGATCGGGAGGAGGTGCCCGACACAGACCTGGTGGCGGGCGAGGCGACCTGGCTCGAGCCGGTGGGCGACGAGCCGTTTGAGTGCCTGGTGCAATGCCGCGCCCAGCGGGGGCCGGCACCGGCCGTGGTCACGCCGCTGGGGAATGACCGGTTTTCCGCCCGGTTTACCGGCGGCCCCGACCACTCGCCCGGCCCGATCTCACCCGGCCAGCCGGCCGTCTGTTATCTCGGCGACCGCCTGCTCGGCGGCGGCTGGATCGAGGGCTCGCCGTCGAGAGTGGCGACGGCCGGTTTCCCGAACTAGGCTGGGTTGCCGGCGTCGCCCCCAATCCCCGACCCCTTCCCCCGCCACATTCGAGTCTCACGTGAACGAACTGCCATCCTCGCTGCCCATGCCGGTCCTGTTGGGCGTCGGCCTCGTGCTTGGCCTCATGGCCTTGATGATGCTGCTCCTCATCTTCAACTATGGGCAGCTTTGGTTTCAGGCTTTCTGGTCGAAGGCACCCGTGCGGTTCCTCGAACTGCTCGGCATGAGCCTGCGGAAGGTCAACGCACGGACGATCGTGCAGGCCAGGATTATGGCCGTGCAGGCAGGCCTCGGCAGCGACATCACGGCCCGACGGCTTGAGGCGCACTACCTCGCCGGTGGCGACGTGCCGCGCGTGATCCGCGCGCTGATCGTGGCCCACCGCGCCGACCTCGACCTCGACTTCGACCGCGCCTGCGCGATCGATCTGGCCGGCCGCGACGTGCTCGACGCCGTGCAGACGAGCGTCAACCCGAAGGTGATCGACTGCCCCGATACCCGTACCGGCAAGTCGACCTTGTCGGCCGTGGCGAAGAATGGCGTCGAACTCAAGATCCGGGCCCGCGTCACCGTGCGGACGAATCTGCAGCAGCTCATCGGCGGCGCCACGGAGGAGACCATCATCGCGCGGGTGGGCGAGGGGATCATCACCTCGATCGGCTCGGCCAACAGCCACTTCGAAGTCATGGAGCATCCCGACACGATTTCGAAGGCGGTGCTGCAGCGCGGCCTCGATGCGCAGACGGCGTTTCAGATCGTGTCGATCGACATCGCCGACATCGAGGTGGGGGAAAATATCGGTGCCCGCCTGCAGGCGGATCAGGCCGAGGCCGATACCCGGGTGGCCCGGGCCAAGGCCGAGGAACGCCGCAGCGTGGCCATTGCACGAGAGCAGGAGATGAAGGCCTCGACCGCCGAGAATCGCGCCCGGCTCTTTCAGGCAGAGGCGCTCGTGCCCCAGTCGATCGGCGACGCCTTCCGCGCTGGCCGCGTGCGGAACCTTCCTTCAGGGCAGGGTCCGGAGCCGGCCCCAGGCCTCGCTCGGGCCTGACTCGCCCAGACCTGACTCGCTTGTGCAGCTTACCCCGGCCGCCCGGTCTGACCCCGCACATTCCTCACAGTCCGGGGAATTCGGCCAAACATTGCGGGCTTGAAGTGCCGATAAGAAAAGTGGTGATGGTGCGCGTCAGGACGACGCCCGACCATCCGGCCGGAGGGCACCAAGCCCCAGCCAGCAAGCACGAGTAACAAGGGAGTGTGTGTTATGGCCATGCGTCGTCTTCGCGTGTATACGGGCCCCGATCTGAGCCAGCCGAACGTTGCTGTGCTCGAACAGGCCGCAGAAAACACCGTCCGCATCCCGCTGGGTCAGGTGCTCCCCCTGCTGGCCGACGCCGTGGCGAGCAATCGCACCTGGCTCACCGATTTCAAGGACGACGAAATCTCGATCTCGTCGGACCTGCACGATGTGCTGCTGGCCTACCGGCACTACCGTCGTCCCAGCGCCTGAAACCGGGTCGTCGTCCGTGCAAAGCGGCGATGAAGGCATGTGCAGGTTCCAGGGCCCTTCGAGAGGCCCTTTTGAGGCGTGAGGCACCCGAGAGGCATAATGGAGGGACCCCCTCTTGCGAGTGCCTCATCACTGGGGCATACTCGCCCGAGGACTGCCTTCACCCTTGCCTTGATAGCCACGCATGACCAGTGCCGTAAATCTTTCCGACCTCGGACGACGCGTTCGGGCTGCCCGGCTGGCCCGCAGACTCACCCTCGAAGAGGTGGTGTCGCGGGCTCAGTTCACGGTCAGCTGGCTCTCCAAACTCGAGAATGGCCAGCTCACTCCGTCGCTCGACGGGCTTGTCAAATTGGCCGAGGTGCTCGAGTGCGGCGTCGACACGCTGGTGCAAGGCCTGTCAGTGCCCCCTCAGTACGTCGTCGTGAAACAGGGTGAGGGCCGGACCGAAACTTCCCGCGACAGCCGTGGCGGATACGTGACCGAGAGTCTCGCCGACCAATGGCGCGATCGCGCCATGAACCCCGTGATCGTGCACCTGTCGGGCGTGGGCAACCGCAATCATCCTGACAACCACGACGGCGAGCGGTTTCTGATGGTGCTCGAGGGTGAGGTGAAACTCGAATACGGGAATGAACTGATCCACCTCGACAAGGGGGACACCGTCTACATCTACGCCGCCATTCCCCACGTCCTCGCGCCGGCCGGCCGCGGGACGGCCAAGGTGCTGAGCGTGTCGTATGATCCCCCACTGACGGGCGGCCCTCGACATGCCAGCCCGCGGGCTGCCTCGCGGGCCCACACCACGGCATCCCCCCCGCGCAAGGCAAAAAAGTCGCCGGCCAACCGTCGCGACCGCTCCTGAGCCCAAGCCACTCGACCTCGGTGGGCGGCACGCTCCCCTGTCGGCACGCGTGCCGCTGGATTTTGGTTGGATGCTTGCTTCGGGCAGTTGGCTGGGGCTGGCGGAAGGGTAGACTCGTGGCGATGCGTGCCGTGCCGCGATCGTTGCCTTCATCGGCTTTTCTAGCCCGTTCCCATCCCGTTTCAGGA
>CANHYS010000021.1 GCA_947464585.1 Planctomycetaceae bacterium
GCCTGTGCGGTCGTGATCGTGGGCTGGCGGCCGCTGTGGCAATGGGCTGGCGGCCCGTTCACGCAGCCGCTCGAACTGGCCATGGTGATTGGTCTCGTCGTCGTGCTGACGGCCATCACGCTCTTCGTGTGGCAGCGGCTGCGCCGGTGACGGCACCGCCGGGCGTGGCCCGCCGGGACGGCAGAAGTCTCGTCGCAGTGGCTTTTTCGCCATCACGCATTTCGGCAGCGCCCTCCCGAACAGGGCGAAAAATCCAAAAGCTCCTCGAGCTTCCGCCGATCCCGGCTACCGTTTGGCTGCATGGCAGGATGCCATGCGCAGCACCAGCAAACTGCGTTTGCCAAGAAAAAACGACACGATGTCGTGTTTTTCGTGAACACAGCTCCTCGAGCTTCCGCCGATCCCGGCTACCGTTTGGCTGCATGGCAGGATGCCATGCGCAGCACCAGCAAACTGCGTTTGCCAAGAAACGGGCTGAGGACGGGCATCCGCCCGTCAGGGCAGCACGATGTCGTGTTTTTCGTGGGGCATCCCGGCCTTGCCCGGCCTGCCGGCCTTTCCTACGATCCCGCCCCCCTTCGGGCGCAGGAGCCGAGGCATGTTGATCCCTTTTTGCGCCACCACTGAGTCCTTCGCCGCTCGCTGCGTGCTGTTGTCGGCGCTTGCGATGGTGGTCGGCTGCTCGAACCACCTGTTTCAAAAGCCCACGGCTGCGGTGCCGGTGAGCCTCGTGCCGCCGCCGGGTGTGGCGGCACCGGCGGCCACGTTGCCGCAGCTCTCGTCCTCTGCGGCAACACCGTTGCCCTCCTATGCGGATGTCGATGGCCGCCAACTGCAGACGACCCTGTCCCGCAGTCAGGATGAGAATCAGTTGTTGAAAGACGAGATCACCGTGCTGCGAGAGCAGTTGGCGAGCACCTCCAACCAGTTGGCCGCTTCGCGATTTCCGTCGGCCGGGGGTGGAGCGACACCATGGGGTCCGCCAGGTGCTCCTGGGCCAGCGGGTATCGGCCCGCCAGCAGGACAAGCTCTGCAGCCCAGCGGACCTTCGGCCGCGTTCGTGGCGGCGAGTCCTGCCGTGAACGGCCCTGCGGCGATGCACGCGGCGATGGGACAGTTGGCAGTGCCCGGCGTCGAGACACGGTTTGACGGCAACGTCGTGCGGCTCGAAGTGCCTGCCGACCGGCTCTTCGATGGTGAGAGTGCCACCTTGCTCCCCGGAGGCACGGCGATCCTCACTCAGGTGGCAGGAGAGATCGATCGAGTCTTTCCGAGACACTTCGTGGGCATCGAGGGGCACGTCGATACCGAGCCGCTCTCGCAGACCTCGTGGGGGTCGCCGCACCAGCTCACCTCGGCTCGTGCCGCGACGGTGTTTGACTTCTTCACGACCCGCACGCCGCTGCGGCAGGCGCAGCTGTTCCTCGTCGCGCACGGCGCGAACCATCCGGTCGTGTCCAACGCCACGGCCGCGGGCCGTATCCGCAACCGTCGTATGGAGTTCGTCATCTACCCCGAGCGCATCGGCGGCGAAGACGAGGGCGGCGACCAATAGAGGGTCTCGGTGCTGTTGAGCAATCCCACTCTACGCCAGGCCCGGAGGGCCGGGTAAGAACCAGCGGGCGGAGGCCCGCCAAGAACTTGCTGAGGACAGACATCCGTCTGTCGGGGCGACACGATGTCGTGTTTTTCGTGAAGCATCGTCGCCGGCTGCGGCATGCTCGTCGCCGGCGGATTCTGCTACGGGATGCTCTTGGACGAATCGCGTATCGTTCGTGAGTCGCAGAATTCACCGGCTCCTGCGCGTGCCTCCGACCGGCTCCTCAGCATCGGGGATTTCGCGTGCCCCAGCCGTCCCGGTGTCGCGTCTCTCGGCAGCCACTTTCAGCCTGACGCTCGCGGCCCTAAAATCCTTCCATGGTTACGATCATCGACTACGGCAGCGGCAACCTCCGCAGCGTGCAAAAGGCGCTGGAGCGGGTGGGCGTCGAGGCCCGCATCACCGACGACCCAAACGTCGTGGCCGAATCGAGTCATCTCGTGCTGCCCGGAGTGGGTGCCTTCGGAGATGCGATTCGAGCGATCCGCGGTCGCGGGCTCGTGGAGCCGATTCTTGCACACATCCGGGCCGACAGGCCATTTCTCGGCATTTGCATGGGACTGCAGCTTCTCTTCGAGAGCGGCACTGAGGGCGGGCATCACGAGGGGCTCGGAGTCCTGGCCGGTGAGGTCACCCGGTTCGAGTTGCCCCGTGGCATGAAGATCCCGCACATGGGCTGGAATCAGGTCTCCTGGAGAACTGCCGGCACGTCACAGCCGGCGGGGAATGACGGCGACCACTTCTATTTCGTTCATTCGTATGTGGCGCGGCCCCGCGACGAAACGGTGATCGCCGCCACGAGCGACTACGGTGGTCCGTTCTGTGCAGCCGTTGCCCGTGGCCGGCTGTTCGCCACGCAGTTTCATCCCGAGAAGAGCCAATCGGCAGGCATGGAACTGCTTCGTACCTGTATGAGGAGACCCTGACCATGGAACTCTGGCCCGCCATTGACCTTCGCGGCGGCAGGTGTGTGCGGCTCCTGCAGGGCGACTATGACCGCGAGACCGTGTTTGGTGACGACCCCGTGGAGATGGCCAGCCGGTTCACCGCCGGTGGCGCCCGTCGCCTGCACATCGTCGATCTCGATGGCGCCAAGGCAGGAACGCCCGTGCAGGCCGAGCTTGTGGGCCGGATGGTGGCTGCGGCGGGAGTCCCCTGTCAGTTGGGCGGCGGCATCCGTTCGGTCGAGACGGCCCGTGCGTACGTGGCTGCCGGTGTGGATCGCCTCGTCGTGGGCAGTGTGGCGATCGAGAACCCCGCGCTCCTCGCAGAACTGGCTCACGCATTTCCCGGTCGGATCGTGCTGGGGATCGACGCACGGGACGGGAAGGTCGCTGTGCGAGGATGGCTCGAGACCAGTCCGCTGGGTGCCATCGACGTGGCGAAGCGGCATGAGCAGCTGCCACTGGCGGGAATTGTCTACACCGACATCGCCAAGGACGGCATGATGTCCGGACCGAACATTCCCGCCCTGGCGGAGATGGTCCGCGCGGTCCGCCTGCCGGTCATCGCGTCGGGAGGCGTCTCGAATGCGGGTGATATCCGGGAGGCGGCAACGGCCGGAGCCGCCGGCTGCATCGTGGGGAGGGCGTTGTACGAAGGCAGCCTGACACTGGCCGCAGCGGCCGATGCTGCCGGCGAGCGGGCCGCTTCCGGCGACGGCTCAAAGCCTTCCTAGTCTGCCGGGCTTCCCGGGCCTCACGCTGGCCCGGTTTTTTGCGGGAAAAGTGGGAAGAACCTTCAATTTCTTCCGGGGTTCGCGTCGACCGCTTTGATGTTCGGCTTTCGGTCCAGTTTGCCGGGCCCGCCGGCCCTCCCTACCATCGACTTTCATGGCCACCGACATACGCATCAAGGAACAGCTGCCGGAACTCACCCGGCGTATCGTCGAGACGTATCACGACGTCCCCACGATCCACTATCTGGGTCACTGCCCGCTGCCGAACTATGAGGCGATCGTATCGGCCTGCGAGGACCTCAAGGAGATCCTCTACCCCGGCTACCGCCGCCGGGAGAACCTGCACATGGGCAACGTCACCTACCACGTGGGCGACCTCGTGGACGGGCTGCACGACAAGCTCACCACGCAGATTGGCCGAGCGCTGCGGCACAGCCTCTCGGCGCAGCGTGCGGCCACCGAACAAGGTGTCGATCCGCCCACGGTGTCCGATGCCGTGCAGCATTGCACCGAGGAGGGGGATTTCGAGGCACTCGGCCAGGCCAAGGCGGTCGAGTTTTTGGAATGCATCCCCGGCCTCCGGAGGATCCTCGCCACCGACGTGCAGGCAGCCTACGACGGCGATCCCGCCGTGCGCACACTCGATGAGGTGATCTTCTGCTATCCGGGCCTTGAGGCTGTGACGATCCATCGTCTGGCCCACCTCTTGCACCGTCTGGAGGTCCCGCTCATTCCTCGCATGATGGCTGAGTGGGCCCACGCGCGGACTGGCATCGACATCCACCCCGGGGCGACGATCGGCGATCATTTCTTCATCGACCACGGCACGGGCGTCGTGATTGGCGAGACCTGTGAGATTGGCAGTCGTGTGAAACTCTACCAGGGCGTGACGCTCGGCGCGGTCTCGTTCCAGACCGATGCCGATGGGCATCTCGTGCGGGGCACGAAACGCCATCCGACGATCGAGGATCGCGTGGTCATTTACGCCAACGCCACGGTGCTCGGCGGGGCGACGCGGATCGGTCACGACTCGGTGATCGGCAGCAATGTCTGGCTGACTCGGTCTGTCGATCCCCACACGACGGTCGTGCTCGAACGTCCCAAGCTCCGGATGCGCGGCGAAGCTCCGCAGCCCGAATCGGACTATCAGATTTGACTATCGGCTGCGTTCGGCGATTCGCACGACCTCGCGAGCCGTGGCTTCAGCCTGCATCTTGATGGCGATCGCCTCGTCGCCAGTGGCGACCGATCCCTGGATCTTTTCAAGTTGCTCGCGGGCCTGGGTGAGATCGATTTTCTCGGCGGGCACGGCCCGCTGGGTGATCACCGTGACGGCATCGTGGCCGACCTCGACGAATCCACCTTCGACAAACACACGCCGTACGGCATCGGCCGCCCCGCCCTGCTCGCCGGTAATCCGCACCTCGCCAGCCCCGAGGCGGCCAATGAACGGCGCATGACCACGGGCGATGCCTCGTTCGCCGTCAAACAGCGGCAGCGTGACGGAGCGTGCCCGCGTGTCGAGGCTCGTCATTTCGGGCGTCACGATGACACAGCGAACGCCGATAGCATCGTCATCTCGCCCTGTCTTCGATCCAGTTATCTCGGCCATCGTTCGTGTTCCCTAGGGGTCGCCTGTCCGCGGGCAGCAGTCTCAGCTCTGGGCTCAGTTTTGGGCTCAGCTTTTGGCGGCCATCTTCTTGGCCTGCTCCTCAGCCTGCTCGATCGGGCCGACGTACATGAACGCTTGCTCTGGCAGATGATCCCACTTGCCGTCGGCAATCTCCTCGAACGACCTGATCGTGTCGGCGAGGCTCGTGATCTCGCCGGGCTTGCCGGTGAACACCTCGGCCACGAGGAAGGGCTGGGATAGGAAACGCTCCATGCGGCGGGCTCGGTGCACCACGAGTTTGTCCTCCTCGGACAGTTCATCGACGCCGAGGATGGCGATGATGTCCTGCAGTTCGCGGTACCGCTGCAGCGTCCGCTGCACGCGGCGGGCAATCTTGTAGTGCCGCTCACCGACGTACTGCGGATCGAGGATACGGCTCGACGAGGCGAGCGGATCGACGGCCGGATAGATGCCCTTCTCGGAGATCGAACGCTCCAGGTAGAGGAAGGCGTCGAGGTTGCCGAACGCTGTCGCCGGTGCCGGGTCGGTCGGGTCGTCAGCGGGTACGTAGACGGCCTGCACCGACGTGATGGCCCCCTTCGACGTGGATGTGATCCGTTCCTGAAGGGCACCCATCTCAGTGGCAAGCGTCGGCTGATAGCCCACGGCGCTCGGCATACGGCCAAGGAGTGCGCTCACCTCGCTCCCCGCCTGGGAGAAGCGGAAGATGTTGTCCACGAAGAGCAGCGTGTCGGCACCGGTCGTGTCGCGGAAGTATTCCGCCATGGTGAGCGCGGAGAGTGCCACGCGAAGGCGGGCTCCCGGCGGTTCGTTCATCTGGCCAAACACCATGCAGGTCTGTTCGATGACGCTGCGGCCCGTGTCACCGATCTTGGCCTCCTGCATTTCCAGCCAGAGGTCGGTGCCCTCGCGGGTCCGCTCACCGACGCCGGCAAAGACCGAGTAGCCGCCGTGGGCGCTGGCAATTCGGGCGATCAGTTCGGTGAGGATGACCGTCTTGCCCAGACCGGCACCGCCGAAGAGGCCGGCCTTGCCACCGCGGACGAACGGCGTCAGGAGGTCGATCACCTTGATGCCCGTTTCGAAAAGCTCTGTCTTCGTGGACAGTTCGGTGACCGGCGGAGGATCGCGATGAATCGGCCAGCGTTCCGCCGTCTTGACTTCGCCGCGGTTGTCGATCGGCTCACCGAGAAGGTTGAAAACCCGTCCGAGCGTGGCTGGCCCCACCGGCACGGAGAGCGGGCCCCCGGTGTCGACGACGTCGGCACCGCGGATCAGGCCGTCGGTGCTGCCGAGCGCGACGCACCTTACTTTGCCGCCACCGAGATGCTGCTGCACCTCGCCGACCAGATGCAGTGACACGCCCTTCTTCTCACTGTCGATGCGGACGGCATTGTAGATCGCGGGGATGCTGTCCTCCGCGAACTCGACGTCGAAAGTCGAGCCGATCACCTGAGTGACGTGTCCGATGGTTCTGCCTGCTGTCTTGGTCGCCGTCGCCATGATGGTTCCTGTTCGTGTAACGATCGAAAGAGTGGGATGTCTTGGTTGGGTGTTTTGGAGGGATGTTGTGGTTGGAGTGTCCGAGGCTGCTTCTGCAAACGTGCTATTGCTTCAACGCCTCGACGCCGCCGAGGATTTCCATGATCTCGCCCGTGATCTGTGACTGCCTCGCCCGGTTGTAGCGCCGTGACAGGTTCTTGATGAGGCCGGCGGCATTCTCGCTGGCCGCCTTCATGGCGACCATGCGGGCTACCTGCTCGCTCACGGCCGCATCCAGAAAGCACTTGAAGAGCCGCGACAGAAAGCTCGCCGGCAGGATTTCCTCGAGGATGCTCTCCGCCGATGGATAAAAGTCGTATTCCTGCGATGCAAGCTTGGCAGACGACGCTCCCGAGGCCGCTGTGGCTGCCGACGCCCCAGCGATCTCCGGGGCCTTCAGCGGCAGGAGCATCTCCGTGACAGCCTCCTGTCTGGCGATGCTGTGAAAACGGGTGTAGACGACGTCAAGGCGATCGATTTTCCCGGCGGCGTAGGCCTCGAGATAGGCTCGGCCGATCGGCATGACGGCGTCAAACGCGGGCTTGTCCTCGAACGAGGTATAGCGTTCATCCATGTCGATGCCGCGGAACTTGAGGGCTGAAATCCCGCGTTTTCCGGAGACGGCCACGTCGGTGTCGACGTGCTCACTCCGCCATTGGCCGAGGATCGCCACGGATTGCCGAACGATGTTGGAGTTGTAGCCGCCGCAGAGGCCGCGATTGCCTGAGAGCACCAACACAGCCGAACGTTTTGTCGGCCGAACATCGAGCAGCGGATGCACCACGTCGGCCCCAACGCTGGCGATGTTCTCCAGGATTTTCACCAGCTGCTTGGTGTAGTCGCGTGCGGCCACCGACCGGTCCATCGCCTTCTTGAACCGCGCAGTGGCGATCAACTCCATCGTGCGCGTGATCTTGCGGATGTTCCGCACGGAACGCCTGCGTCGATCGAGTGCTCTCGCCTTGGCCATCTGTTACACCTTCAATCGGGTTCGCAACTACTTCGCCGTGCCGGCCAGCGACCGCGAGCCGCCCGCCGAGCCTTCCCCTGAGCCATTCTTGGCGGCCCACTGCCGCTTGAACTCCGCGATCGCCGCCTCCAACTGTCGCTCCGACTCGGCGTCGAGCTCCTTTGTCTGCTCGATCTTTGCACGGAGCTCAGGGATCTGGTCGCGGATGAAGATCAGGAAGCCCTTCTCCCACTCGGCGACCTCCTCACGTTTGACAGAGTCGAGATGGCCGCGAGTGCCGGCGTAGATGCTCAGCACCTGATCGACCACGTCCATCGGCTGGTACTGCCCCTGCTTGAGCAGTTCGACCATTCGGTAGCCTCGATCGAGCCGCGACTGCGTCGCCGCATCGAGGTCGGTGCCGAGCTGGGCAAACGCCTCCAGTTCGCGGAAGCTCGCCAAGTCGAGACGCAGACCGCCGGCAACCTTCTTCATGGCCTTCGTCTGGGCAGCACCACCGACGCGCGACACCGAGATGCCGACGTTCATGGCCGGACGCTGGCCGGCAAAGAACAGGTCAGGCTGCAGGTAGATCTGGCCGTCGGTGATCGAGATCACGTTGGTGGGGATGTAGGCCGAGACCTCGCCCTCGAGCGTCTCGATGATCGGCAACGAGGTGAGCGAACCGCCCCCCTTCTCCTTCGACAGCTTCGCCGACCGCTCGAGCAGGCGGCTGTGGGCATAGAACACGTCGCCTGGATACGCCTCACGCCCAGGCGGACGCCGCATGAGCAGCGACAGCTGGCGATACGCGGTGGCCTGCTTCGAAAGGTCGTCGTACACGATCAAGGCGTGTTCGCCGTTGTACATGAAGTACTCGGCCATCGCGGTGCCGGAATACGGGGCGATGTACTGCAGAGGAGCCGCGGTGCTGGCCCCGGACACGATCACCGTGGTGTAGTCCATCGCGCCATATTTCCGCAGGATGTCGATGGCGACGGCCACCGAGGAGTCCTTCTGGCCGACGGCGACGTAAAAGCACTTCACACCGCTGTTCTTCTGGTTGATGATCGCGTCGATGCCGATGGCCGTCTTGCCCGTTTTGCGGTCGCCGATGATCAGCTCTCGCTGGCCGCGGCCGATCGGAGTCATGGCGTCGATCGCCTTGATGCCCGTCTGGAGCGGCTCGCGGACAGGCTGCCTGTCGGCCACGCCCGGGGCCAGCGTCTCGACAGGACGCCGGTGCTCGGTGACGACCGGTCCCTTGCCGTCGAGCGGATTGCCGAGCGGGTCGAGCACGCGGCCGATCACAGCCTCGCCGACCGGCACGCTGAGCAGTTTGCCGGTGCTCCGCACCTCGTCGCCCTCGGTCACCTTCAGGTAGTCGCCGAGAATGATCACGCCGACGGAGTTTTCCTCGAGATTGAATGCCAATCCCGTGACGCCACCGGGGAATTCGACCATTTCACCGGCCATCACGCCGGAGAGGCCCCACACCCGCGCGATGCCGTCGCCGACCTCGAGCACGCGACCGACCTCGCGAACGTCGATGCCCGACTCGAACCGGTCGATCTCCTCACGCAGTACCGAGGCGATCTCGTCCGTATTGAATTTCATGAATGCTCCTCTGCTTGAGCCGCGCCCTGAGCCGCACAAGGCTCGTGGCAACGGAATGGTCATAGACGGTGTCGGCGATCCGCACGATGAGGCCGCCGATCAGTTCGGGATTGACGATAAAAGTAGGGCTGACGTTCGCCCCGATGGATTGTTGGACTGAGGCCACGATCTGGCTCTGCTCGGCCGCGTCGAGCGGCACGGCCGTGGTGAAGGTGGCCTGACGGCGGCCTTCCAATTCATCGGCCAGCCTTTCTGCCGCGGCGACCACATGGGCCAGTATTCCCAGCCTCCCATGCCGGGCCAGCACGTGCAGCGCGTGAAGCGTGGTGGGAAGCACGCGGCCTGCGCAAATCCTGTTGATAACGGCCGACTTCTCCTCAGGGGTCACCTTCGGGGAGTCGAATACCAGACCCGCCTTCGGCACCTTGGGGAGTACGTCACGCACCATGGCGCCGAGTTCCGCGATCACCTCGTGGCGGCAATGCTTGCGATCGGCGGCCTCGATGATCGCCTGCGCATAGACCTTCGACAGCCGCTCAATACCGATGTTGGTAGGGCCTGCGCCGGCTGGCTGCTTGTTGTCGTGATGATCGTGCTGTGCGGTGGTCATCGGGGTGGCCTCAGTTCACGCTGGGCTTCGTGCCGAGGCTCGCGACCGAGTCGCGAACGAGTCTGGCCTGGTCATCGCGGCCCAGTTTCTCGCGGAGAAACTTGCCAGCCACCTCGACCGCCAAATCACCCGCCCGGTCGGCGATCTGGGCGAGCGCATCATCCTTCGCGAGGCCAATTTCGTGGCGGGCTCGGTTCTTTTCTTCGTCGGCTGCCTTGCGGGCCTCGGCCACGATCGCCTGCCGAGTGGCATCGGCATCGCGGCGGGCCTCTTCCAGCATGCCACGGACCTCGTCGGTGGCCTCCGCCAGCCGCCGTTCATACGACGCCAGCATGCGTTTTGCGTCTTCGTTGGCAGCCTGCGTCGCAGCGATCGTGTCGGCGATCCCCTGCTCCCGCTTGTCGAGTCCGTCCATGATCGGCTTCCAGGCAAACTTTGTCAGCAGGCCGAGCAGGCCGAGAAAAACAACGAACGACCAGACGGCGAGGTCGGTTTGAAACCAGGCAGGGCTCTCGAAGTCCTTTTGCGTTGTGCCGGCAGGCGGATTGTGACCGATCTCCGGTAGATGGCCGTGGTCGCCGTGTCCGGCGTCATGGTCTGCGTGAGACGCGTCGGCATGCTTGGCATCGGCCGCGAACGCGGCCCCGCCGAACAACCCGCCGAAGAAAGGAAGACCGCACAGCATGATCGTCGCTGCGACGCGCGGCAGCGACGCGATGCGATCGCGATGGGTGGCGTGAATCTGGTTCAAAGTCTTTCTCCGCAACATTGATCCGGCATCGGGGTCGAAATTCGTTCTGTCCGGCCTGCATTCTCTGCGGCCCGCTGGATCGCCAACCTTCGCGAGGCGGGGAGCGGTGTCGCTCCCCGCCTGCGATGGTTGCAATACGCAAGCCCGGAATGGCGTCACTTCGTCGAGCAGATGAACAACGCGTAGAACGTGAAGCCTTCGATGAGGGCGGCGGCGATGATCATCGCCGTCTGGATGCTGCCCGAGACTTCCGGCTGACGGGCCATGCTCTCGTAGGCCGCCGAGGCGAGTTTGCTGATGCCATAGGCGGCACCGATGACGACGAGGCCAACGCTGAACGGCGTCGTGAAGTCGATGAGCGACCGGCCGCCGGCGGCCTCTTGAGCACTGGCGACGTCGGCGCACAGCACAGTGACGAGAACGGCGGCAAGGGTGGAGAGCGTACGGAAAGAAGTGAGAGATCGGATCATCACGGGATCAAGCTCCTTGGATAACGAGGGACCGGACAAAAAGTCCGGCGAGGGAAAAGAAAAACTGGGAAAACGGTGACCGAAGTTCTACGGAAATACTGGTGAATTCGAAGGGGGCTCAATGCTGGTGGACGGAGGCCCCGATGAAAAGCGCCGACAGAAAGGTGAAAATGTAGGCCTGCAGGAAGGCAACGAACAGTTCCAGCACGCTGAACAGCGTGCAGCTGACCACGCTGATGCCCGTGACCGTCGCCCACATGCCCATGGAGTATGCGGCCGCGGACGAGATCATTCCCATGATGCCGAGCAACACGAGGTGGCCGGCAACCATGTTGGCCAAGAGCCGCACGGCGAGGATCAGGTGCTTGATCAGCAGGCCCAGCATCTCGATGGCGAAGATCATCGGCTTGAGCAGGATGGCCAGCGGCAGCGGCAGGTCCATCGAAGGCACCTGGTTGCCGAAGAACCCGAGAAAGCCGAATTTCATCATCCCTGCCACGACGACCGTGGCAAACGTCACGCCTGCGAGGGCGAGCGTCACGGAGAACGACGCCGTGGGCGATCCTGCCCAGGGCACCATGCCGAGAAGATTGCAGCCGAGGACGAAGAAGAAGAGCGTCAGCAGCAGCGGCACGAAGCGGTCGCCGTCGTGATGTTCGCGGACGGCGTGCACCGCCGCGGTCGCATGTCCATGCGAGTGCCCCGAATGCGAATGCCCGGAATGCGAGTGGCCTTCGTGTGAGTGGTCGTTATGCGCGTGGTCATCGTGATGGTCATGGCTGTCAATCGCTGGGCGGGCGATCTGATCGCGAACGAAGAGAATCATCGCCTCGAAGAAGTTGGCGAACCGACCCGTCGGTGCTGCGCCCTTCCGCAGCGTTGCGGCCAGACGCGTGAACAGCAGCAACAGGATGCCGGCGAGCACCAGTTCCAGGATCATGTATTTCGAAATCCCGAATCCCGACTTGACGGCATAAAGGCTGTCGAGCGTCGCGAACGGCTGCGGAATCAAGATCTTCCCGTCCATCGCGTGGTTGAACTCGGCGACATCGGTGATGTCGGGGCGGCCGTTTCGCAGGAACTGCGGAACGTCGTTGAGCGTCTGCCATCCCTGCCGCCACAAAGCCTTCGGCACCTCGAAGAAGTAGCAGTCTTTCAGATGGTAGATCGGATTGTGATCGGACATCGGATCCTTGCGTTCCGGAACTGGTTGTCCGGAGCCTTTTTCTCTGGCGTTTCTCTGGCGGCTGTCGGCTTGTGAATGCGACC
>CANHYS010000022.1 GCA_947464585.1 Planctomycetaceae bacterium
ATGGCCGAGCCGTGCACCCGTCCAAACGTGAGCCTGCGGGACAGCTGGATCGAAATCCACATCACGAGGCCAACGAAAGCGAACGCAGCGACGAGGCTGTTTTCGCAAATGGCGTGTTGGAACATTTCCATTGCGATCTTCCGCCGCTCAGGTCTCTTCAGCCACGGCAGCCGTCTGCCAGGCTGCGTCTTCGGGCTTCGGCCCGGCCCGGTTGGCCCGGTTGATGATGGCGATCGTGCAGCCGCACAGCAGCACCGCGCCGACCGCCGAAATCACCGCCACGGGGCCTCCCTTGAGGGCTGCCACCACGTTCTGTTGGGCGGCCATGGCGACCACCACCGGAATGTACATGGCGGCCCAGAAGCCGACGCCCGCCTCGGTGGCATTGGGCATCAGGCCACGCTTGTGCAGATAGGTCCGCGCGGAGATCAGCAGAAGCATGGCGATCCCGACGCCCCCCACGTTCGCCTTGACGCCAATGAGACTGCCGAGCAGGTCGCCCAGAAAGACTCCCAGCAGGTGGCAGACGGCCAGAAGGGCCGTTCCGTAAATGATCATTTCGCTGCCGCCTTTTGCGGCTGGTCAGTTGCGGCTGGCTCGAGAGTCAGTTTCTGCACGAATTCCAAGACGATGGGGTGGGACGGAACGACCATGCTGCCGTGATCTTCGTCCTTCATTTCCCTCAAAGTGACTTTCTTGTGGCCCACCACCTTCAGCATCCGCCACATGTAGGCGTTTTCCTCGTATCGCCCGAACAATTCCTTCTTCCGGTCGCCCGTGATCAGGAGGATGGGCGGGGCATCACGACGGACGTGGTACAGGGGCGCCAATTCGTCGACGACCGGCTGCGTTTCGGGGATGCCCCTCTCGGCCCGGTAGGCGAAGTGCGTGATGCACTGGCCGCTGTAGGGGATGATTCCCGCGAGCGTGTCGGCCTCCACTCCGTACGCCGCAAGCCAGCGTCGATCGAGTCCGACCATGAGAGCAAGGTAGCCGCCGGCGGAAGCGCCGCAGACCACGATGTGGCGAGGCGATCCGCCGTAGCGCTCGATGTTCTTCACCGTCCAGGCGACGGCCGCCGCGGCGTCGTCGATCGATGCCGGCGCCTTGGCCTGCGATGCCAGCCGATAGCCGGCCCCGACGACTGCAATACCCTGGTTGCAAAGCCCCTTCGGCAGCTGCCGCTCCCCCTTCGTGAGGCCGCCACCATGGAACCAGACCAGGGTGGTGAAGCCGTTGCTTCCCACCGGGTGGTGGATGTCGAGGAGGCAGCGTTCCCTCTGGGCGTCATCCGCCGGTTGCTCCCGGTAGGAGATGCCACGTTCGGTCTTATGCTCGTCTGCCGCCGACGAGGCGGTGGTCAGAGACAGCACGGTCAATGCGAGAAGGAGGGAAACCAGTTGCCGGGGGATCATTGAGAATTCCTCTTGCAAACAGCAAAGCCGATTAGGGGGCCGCCACCGTCTCACCGCCGTTGCGGCTCCCCAGCCCCTGGTAGACATCGATTGCAATGGAGTCGGCAATGAAGGTCACCGACCCGTCCGCAAAGGCATGGACCACGCCGCCAGGATGGTTGCTTCGCGAGACATACACGCCGCGGCTGTTGCCGTAGTCAGTGGTCGAGCCATTGATCAAGCCGGACGGACGGCGGTCGTTGGGAGGACAGACCGTGTTGATGAGCGTGCAGTGGTTGACAGGCCTCCACCACAGCGCCCCCATCGTCCCAGTGTAGGTGCCGGCCGCGCCGGCTGTAGCGGAGGCGTCAAGGTAGCTGTCGATCTGGGACTGGGTGATTGGGCCGTCGAACGTTGTTTGATTGCCGCTCCAGGAGATACCCAGGCCAATGCATGTCTTGGCGTTGAACGCTGACGCTGGGCCTTCGCTCCCCAACGTTCCTGGCCCAAGCAACTGCTCGCCGACGAGGATTGTCTTCGACAGCCCGTCGGTGAATTCCCGCAACGGATTCATCTTCCGCAGGCGGATCGCCCCGTTGAGTGCCGAGTCGGTACCGACATCCGAGGAAGACGCGATCGGACGGGTGTTCAACTGTGTCCAGGAAAGGTTTGGCCCTGTGCTCAGCGGATACGTGCAGTTGGCCAGGGTCGACGAATCGCCATAGACGCCCGCGGATGGGCATACGTAGGAATTGACTCGTTTTCCTTGATAGATGCTGACCAGCGTTGCGTCGGTCGAGGCGAGCCGCCAGGGTACTCCAGAGTAGGTCCCGCTCGATGGGGTGCTGTCAACACGCATCTTGTCATAAAGAATCTGCTCCTCGACGTAGGGCAACAGCAGGACATGTGTCCCGTAGCCGCTGAAGCCGGCGCCAGCGATGATCGCGCTGTCGGCGATCGTGCCGCCGACGATACCGCGAGGAAAGCCCTTGTTGACCGACTCGTAATTGCTGACTCCCAACGCGATCTGCTTGGAGTTGTTGATGCACACTGACCTCCGCCCAGACTCGCGGGCAGTCTGCACGGCTGGCAAGAGAAGGCCGACGAGCGTGCCAATGATGGCGATCACCACCAGGAGTTCCACCAACGTGAAGGCCGATCGCCGCCGAGATTCTGGCACATCGCTCATGACAGAGTTCCTTTCTTGCCCCCAAAAATACGTTCCGGCAAACTGCTAAAGTAGTTTAGCGGCTTGTTATGTGGGCGTCAAGAAGCATTTTCCTGCAGGTTATTGCTTCGCCGGCGCGGTGGATCCGCGGAGGACAAAATCGGCGTCAACTCGCACGTCGACGAACTGGCCCGTTGGCCGGCCCGCCGCCACCCGATCGAGGACGAGGGCTGCCGCCCGGGTGCCGATTTCGGTGGCCCGTTGTCTCACGGTCGTGAGCGGCGGCGTCATGGCGGCTGCGAAGTCGAGGTCCGCGAACCCCACTACCGAGATGTCGCGGGGCACTCGCAGGCCCAACTCTGCCGCCGACCGGTAGATGTGTACGGCCTCGTGGTCGGAAGCCGTCACGACTGCGGTCGGCGCCAGTTTGCTCGTGAGAAGCCGCCGAGCCACGTCGGGCCCATCGCTCCCGTCACGATTGAGATTCCAACTCCGATACGACACGTCCCGGTCGGCCTTCAACGCGTCTTCCAGGGCCCGCCGTCGCTCCACGTCCCAGCCCTGGGCCGGGCTCTCCCGGCTACCAACATAGGCGATTCGACGGTGGCCGAGGTCGAGGAGATGTCGCGCGACCACCTGCATCGCCCGGCCCTCGTGCGTGGCAACCGTGTCGCACATCGGCTTTGTGGCGTGGTAGTCGATCATCACCACCGGAACCGTTCGGTCTCTCAGCTCACGAGCATGATGGGCGTAGGCGAGCGCGAACGGGGGCCAGAGGATCAGTCCGTCGACACGGCGGTCGAGCAGTCGGTTCATCAGCTCGATTCCGCGCTGCTCACTCGCCTCGAAGTGGGGCAGGTGTTCGATGTCGCCAAGCCAGACCGTGATCGGCAGCGTGTCGGCTTCGGCGAGTTTTGAGTGAATTCCTGACAGCACCGACACCCAAAACGAATCGTAGGGCGGGATCACCACCCCGATCGTGTGCGTGCGGCCAGTCTGCATCCCGCTCACCAGCAGGTTGCGCCGCCAGCCGAGTTTGTTGGCTGCCTCGTCGACCCGTCGGCAGGCATCGGCCCCGAAACTGTCCCGATCGCCGCGCAGTATCCTCGAGGCGGCGGCCAGCGACACCTTGGCGTGGTCCGCGACGTCTTTCAGTCTGACTTTCCGTTCTGGCATGGGAGGATTCTACCACCACCGTCGGCCTCCATCTCGGCGGCGATGTCGGCAGGATAATCCTCGAGCCGGTCGTACCACGAGACTTTGAGCACCAGCATGCACACGGTCGCGATACCGAGCGCCCACGCCAACTTGGGAAAATCCTCGATCACGAGGTAGATGCCGCCGGCCGTGAGTGCCGTCTGCCAGACGATCCCGACGGCGACGTTGAACAGGTCGCGGGGCATGTCGCGATTGGCCGTCAGCCCGGGTTTCTCTCGGGAGAGTTCGTCGTGAATCGGTTGCCAGAATCCCCATGGTCGCACGCGGCGATAAAACCGCTTCAACACCTCCCGGTCGTCGGGCGCCGTCAGCAGGCTGCCGACGATGCTAGCGGCCAGCGAGATACCGAGGACGGCTGGAAAGATCGCGAGATTCTTTTCGAAGCCCCACAGCGTCGCATGGCCACTGAGTGCGACGGTGAATCCGAGGGCCGCGCCGATACCTGAGACCATGCCCCAAAAGTAGCCCCAGCCGTTGAATCGCCACCAGTGCCACTTGAGTACGTTGGCTGCGATATAGCCGCCGTACAGCGCCCCGACGATCCAGTTGACGACGTCCTGCAGGGCGTCGAGCATGAAGCCGACCGCCGTGCCCACGATCACCACGGCGATCGTCGTGGCGTAGCTCATGAGTACGTATGTGCGGTCGCTCGCGTGAGGATTGACGTATCGCTTGTAGATATCGTTGACAACGTAGGCCGGGGCGGCGTTGACGGTGGCGGCGTAGGTGCTCATGAAGGCGGCCAGCAACGCCGCCAGCAGGAGGCCGAACAGCCCCACGGGGATGAACTGCCGCATCGTGAGGGGCAGGATGAGGTCGAAATCGACCCGGTCACCCATTCCGGCGAGATCGTCACGCAGGTAGACCAGCGCCAGAACTGTAAGCCCCGTGATGAGCATGTAGCGGGGAAACAGGAGCACGACGTTCACCAGACCGCTCATCAGGGCCGCCTCGCGGGGCGAGCGCGCCGAGAGGACCCGCTGCATGTCGTAGTTGGGGGCCGGACCGGCCATGCTCGACAGCAGTCCTTTGACCAGCGACATGCCGACGAACAGAGAGAACAACTGCCAACCGTCCCCGGCGATCCTCGCGTTGGCCGCCGGCAGGATGGCCGACCAGTCGAGTGCCACCGTGTGTCCGAACCATATGGAATCCCACCCGGCAGGCACTGCCGTGGCAAGCATCTCCGGCGACACTCTCGCCATGGCGATCACCCCGACGCCCACGCAGCCCAACGTCATGATCACGAACTGCAGCACCTCGGTGAACACGACGCTGTACATGCCCCCCTTGACGACGTACAGCGTCGTCAAGGCCGTGACGGCCAGGCCGTAGAGATTGGCGTTGGTCGCCGGGTCGGCGGCCAGCTGCCAGGGCAGGAACGTGGCGGCGAACTTGCCGATGCCGATGAAACCATAGGCCAGAAAGCCCACGACGTTGATCAGTGCGAAGAGCACGACGACGAGGTGGGCTGCCTGCGCGCCGCGGGATGTGCCGAACCGGTGCTCGATCCAGTCGGCACCGGTGACCACGCCCGATCGGCGCATCCACACCGACAGGTAGGCCATCATGATGACCTGGTTGAACACCGGCCACAGCCAGGGAATCCACACGCTCTTGAGGCCGTAGACGAACAGCCAGTAGACCATCAGCATCGTGCCGCTGATGTCGAACATCCCCGAAGCGTTGGAGACCCCGAGCAGATACCAGGGGATGGAGTTGCCCCCTAGGAAATAGCTGCGGATGTTCTTCGAGGCCAGGCCTGAAATCCAGAACCCGACAGCCAGCGTCAGGATGACGAAGGCGGCGATGATGGCCGCGTCGATCGGATGCAGCGTGGTCACGGATCAGAAGACAGCCGAGTTGTTTTGGACGAACGTCACGAGTTCGCTGAGCCTCGCGTAGGCCACGCATGTGGACGAATCAGCGGCCCCATAATAGATCGCCAGCCGGTCGGTGGTGGCGTCGTGCAACGCCGCGCAGGGGAAGACGACGTTCGGCACGTGGCCCGAGACCTCGTAATCGGCCTCCGGGGTGAGGAGATGCTGGTTGGTGCGAGCCAGCACCCGCCACGGTTCGTCGCGGTCGAGCAGGGCGGCCCCCATGCTGTAGACGAAGCCGTTGCACGTGTCCATCACGCCGTGATAGATCATCAGCCAGCCGTCCGGCGTCTCGATCGGGATCGGACCGGCACCGATCTTCGTCCGCTGCCACCACTGCCCGAGATGCTCTCCTCCCTTCCGCATGACGACGCGATGCACGCCCCAGTGAATCAGGTCGGGGCTCTGGCTCAGATAGATGTCGCCAAAGGGCGTGTGGCCGTTGTCGCTCGGCCGGCTGAGCATCATGTACTTGCCGCCGATCCGTCGTGGGAACAACACGCCATTGCGGTTGAATGGCAGAAATGCGTTTTCCAAACGCTCGAAGCTCTGGAAATCCTTGGTTCGAGCAAGGCTGATCGTGGGACCGTTGTGGCCACCGCACCAGGAGATGTAGTACGTGCCCTCAATGTTCACGACCCGCGGGTCATAGGCATAGTCACCGGGGTCGGTGACGTGGTTGGTGAACTCGATCGGGGTGGTGTCGATCCGCCAGTGGAGGCCGTCGCTGCTGCGGCCGAGATGGAGTCGTGGGAACCGGCTGGTCTTTTCCAGACGCAACACCGCTACGTAATGGTCTCCAAACGGCACGACGGCGCTGTTGTAGATGCCCTGCACGTCCGGCAGCGGCCTGCGGCGGATAATGGGATTGGCATCGTGCCGCCAGATGACGTCGCTGCATGCACCCGGCCGCTCCTGCCAGGGAAACGTGGCTGGAACTGCACCGTCAGCCCTGTCCTGCTCCGCCATTCGTGCTGACGCAACCCCAACTGCAGTTCGGACCGATGCCATGTCGCCTCTCCGATGCGTGCCCGACAGACCACCCCGGGAAGCTGAATTCCCGGACTCAACGGTCCGTCCACGACCCCAGGGTATCACCTTGCCAGCCTGTGGTCAAGTACTTTAATATGTGTTTTATGAGGTTGGCAGAGGCCGCGTTTGATCCTGCCGGGAGCGGCTACGATGACATGCGATCGCGGGGGCGATGACGGCGTTTTTGAACGAAGGGGAACAGTCACCACACTGGACAGCGAACCGATGCTTTACACACCGAAAACGTTTTCGAAATGCTTTCCTCCAAGGATGGCGATCGCCTTTGTGTTGGTCGGAGTGACATGGAGCGGTGTCGCGCATGCCCAATCGCGGCGGCAGGCGTTGGATTACTTGCAAGAGATTGGAGGCAATAGAACGCTCGCGGGCCAGCACAACAAAGAGCCGAATGCTGAGCCGGACAAGTGGACGAAGTGGATTTCACGCACCGTCGGCAAGACTCCCGCCCTGTGGAGTGGTGATTTCTTGTTCGGCCCCAAGGATGTCGCCAACCGTCGCTTAATGATCGAAGAGGCACGGCGGCAGTGGGAGACGGGAGCGGTGGTCAGTCTTCTGTGGCATGCGTGTTCGCCGGCGTCGGCGGAGCCTTGCAAATGGAAGGGGGGAGTCCAGGCGAAACTGAGTGACGAGCAATGGGAGGATCTGTTCGACGAAACGTCGGAGATCCATAAGACGTTCAAGAAACGCCTAGACGATCTGGCTGATCACTTACAGTATCTGAAGGGGCATGACGTCGAGGTGCTCTTTCGCCCGTTTCACGAAATGAATCAAGGAGCATTTTGGTGGGGCGGCCGAAAGGGGCCCGATGGTACCGCCAAACTCTATCGGATGACCCATCACTACCTGACCGAGACGAAGGGGCTGGATAACCTGATCTGGGTCTATGACCTTCAGGATTTTAAAACGCTGCCCAGTGACCTGAACGACTACGATCCAGGCGATGAATACTGGGATGTCCTCGCGTTGGATGTGTACCGGACCAACGGGGTCGGTTATTCGACGAAGAAGTACGAGGCCGTCTTGAAGAAAGCAGGGGCAAAACCCATTGCCATCGGCGAGTGCGACATATTGCCTACCTCGGAGGAACTTGCGGCGCAACCGCGGTGGACGTTTTTTATGTGTTGGGCCGAATTGGTTCGGGAAAAGAACGCCGAATCCGCCATCCGTGCAGTGTACGAATCGGATCGAGTTGTAACACTCGATGAAATGCCTGGGTGGAAGCAGAAGTGACGGTGTTGAATTTCTAATACACGGTGCCCCGCGGCCCCCTCAACGCCTTCACGTTCAGAGAGAGAATGTGGGGGGGCTCCGCGTCCAACTTGTTGCAGTTGGGACGTTCATGAAATCGCTTGACTAGGGATACAACGCCGCTGTCGTGCCCCGCGTAGCTCAATATCCGCACAAATCGCGGCATATTCCTTGAGCGGCCTTATGGTATTGGCCGCCATTCACACCAAGGAATGTGCCATGCACGATTTTCTCTCCACGCGCGCGGCCGATTTGTCGCGGCTCGCCATGACGATTCAGACGAACCTCGACTCTGCAGAAGACACGATTCAAAACATCAACCACACCCTCGCGGAATTAGCTTCGCTGGGGGTGCAAGATTTCCAGATCATCGGACCCGTGGTCTACGCCAGGCCGGCGTGTGCGTCGAGTGATGAAGACGATACGTTCACTCTCTTTCAAGCTGTTCTGCTGATGCCCGGTGGTATCGGAGGAGCCGTCTGGGATTCGGTCGAATACACCGAATACCTTGGGCGGCCCCACGGCGACCATACTGACCTGAGGCCTCGCTTCGTCTCGTATGCAGACTGCTTGCCGCTGGTTCGAGCGATGCTCGTCGCCCATGTCGGCGAAATGCTCGATCGACTGATGCGGGATGTCCGCCTGCTCGGATAACGACACGCTGGCCAGCGGGACGCTGGCGAAGTAATTCGTTTTTCGCCGTGCCGCACTGATCAACGGCCGGCATGGTCGCCGCGGGCTGTTCCCGCGGCAACGCCTCTGACGAGCTGAACTTTTCTCAACCGGTGGCGTGCCGACTGGGGCCGATGCGGCTCCCGGGCACGCCACCGGTATTTCATCCCTCCACCAAAAACAGACACATGCCCAAGAAACCACGTACCTCTGATTCCCCAACACCCGATGACAGCGACCCCATAAAGCAGCACGCCCGAATCGATGCCGATCCGCCCTATGCAGCAACGCCTCCACGCGCAATCCATAACTTCCAGAAACTACTGGCCGAGTTGATTGCTCGAAGATTGCTAACGGACAGTGACGGTTCGTCGGACACGCCAACACGTAACAACGAGTGACCTGTTAACAAAGCTGTTAACAATCGTGGAGCCGGTTCGCTGCTGGGCCGGCTCCACGAGGACTTACAGACTGAAAGTGTAAACAAAATGTATCTGCAGCAGAACGCTTGCTTTTTGAGACCTCAATGGAGACAATTACTGTTTCGAATCAATCCGAATGGATCGCCAATCGTCTCATGGAGCGGGGTATGAAAAGATTGTCTACAAGCACGAGGCGGCCGGGTGGTAAGCGGAAGCCTGCTGGCAGCCAAGCAAGCCAGGAGGTCGTGGCGTTCACCGCTGCCGTCCTGCGGCAGATGGATCACGCGGCCAACCTCGTGGCCGCATTCTTCCGAAGTATGAGTATGTTGGACGGCAATGGCGTGACGCTCTCGGCCCTGCCTGGGCAGTTCCTGCTCGAACTTGCTGCATTACTCCAAGTACGGGAGTGGCATGCTGCTGGTGTGATCCCGTGTACCGATCAGGATGGGGCATCGATTGACGACAGGATTGGCCAGGCGATTGTGCGGTTCCGTGACGACCCGGTAGGCGTGGCGGGCGGCCGCCGCGGGTCGGAGGCTGTGGTTGCAGTGCTGCGGCGCTGGAACGAGTCGTGCTGCCCGGCAGCCCGGGCACATTTGGGCAGTGACGTTGCTTTGCACTGGGATTCACGCCTCGACGTCGATCAGATCATCGACGTGTTTGCCGACTTCCTCTGCCGGCACCGCAATGCTCCGCATAAAACGGAGGTGAAATGATGGGCGCGCGAATCAAGCAGGAAGGCCGCGTCTACCTGCGGCGAAGTTCGTCGGGGCAGGAATCGTCGCTGGCTACGCAATTGCAGTGGGCGATCGATAAGGCGAAGGGCCGCGGTGTGCCCCTGGCGGCGACACTCGCGGACCTAGAGCACATGCAGCGCCATCAGCTGGCATCGTATCGGGGAATCTACCTGGATGATGCAGTGAGCGGAGGCAGGACAAAGCGACCAGGCTTTGACGCCATGCTCGCGGGTATCCGGCAGAACCTGAAGGTTTCCCACCTGTTCGTATTCAAACGAGATCGGCTGGGGCGGCCTCGTGATCCCCTCGACATGATGGTCGTCGAGCGAGATCTACGATCCTGGGGCGTGATGATTGAAATGTCCGATGGCGTCATCGATCCGAGCGAGCAAGGGACTAACGCCTTGGGCCAGAAAGCCATGTCGCTTTTCGGCTATTTCGAAAGCGGCGAGTTCAGCAAAAAACTCTCGGAGCGGATCGTGTTGGTGCAGGTCGCGAATGCCAGCCGGGGCTACAGCGCCGGCGGCAGACCGCCCTACGGTTTCGGTCGCTTCTTGGTCGATGCGTCCGGACGCGTGGTCGAGGAACTCAAGGCCCGTCGCAAGGTCAAGGAGCCAGGCTGTCATGTGCGGTTCCTGCCGACCGACGAGTCAAAAATTGGCGTCTGGGTGAGGATCCTCGAATGGCTCGAGACGGGCTGGGGCTATAAACGGGTTGCGGAGCACCTCAACAAGCTTGGCATTCCCGCGCCGGACATCGGCCGTGTACGTGGCGGCAGAACATTCGCGGGCCGTGTATCGGGGAAATGGAACCACAACACGGTGCGATCGCTCGCGATGAATCCGCTGATCATCGGCGAAAAGGAATACGGTCGATTCAGCCGAGGAATGCACTTTCGCGTAGGACCGGGCGGTCCGCGGGCTGTGAGCGAGGACGAATTGTTTGCCGACGGTTCGGGTCGTGTGATCGAGAACGATAGCACGTTATGGATCCGTGCCGATTCCGGCGGAGGCGCGTTCTTCGATGCTGACCGTTGGCATCGTCTCCAGGCCAAACTGGCCGAGCGTGGCCAGGCCCAGCGTGGCAAACGCAGGGCCAGCGACCCCAACGCATACCCGCTCGCCACCCGGGTGTTTGATCTGACGGATGGGTGCGGATCAATCATGCAGGGGGCTGCTCGTAGGGATCGGGGCGAAGGACGGCCGACGTATCGATGCGGCGTGTATATGAAACGCCGGGGCGAGTGCCATCACAATACGGTCGATGCCGAGGCCCTCTTGCGATTTGCCGTCAGTACGATCGCGACAATCGTGAAAAGGGCTGCCGGTATGGAAAAGCTGAGGGCTGCCATCCGGGCTCGGATCGAGGCGTTGGCGGTGGAGTCACGGTCACCGGAGCAAGCTGTCCGTGATGAACTCGAGTCCAAGGTGCAACGGCTCAGGCGGCAAGTCGAACAGGCTCCCCGGCGCATCCTCGAAGAAGAGGACGAGGCGATGCGTGCACAGTTGAGGTCGGCGGCCCGTGATCTTTCGGTCGAGTTGGCTGATGCGGAGCAGCAGCTGGATCAAGCGAGCTCCCACGGTGCCGCAGGAGGCGTGGGTGACATCGAGGAGGAGGTCCAGAAGGCCATGGATCTCCTGCAGCGGGTCGAGATCGTGTGCGCGGATCCGGTCGCCCGGGGTGAGCTCCCCAGAGTGCTCGACGACCTGGGCCTCCGGATTGGACTCAACTTCCGTGCAGGCATCACGAATAATCGGCCGGCACGGGTGCTTCAGGGTGGCATCATGGCGTTTGGCAACCGGCTGCTGCCCTGCCCATTACGGACGAGTGGCGGCCGCCCGATCGTCGGCGGGCAGCCACCGCAGGAGCACGGGCACGCTCATGACCAGCACCCTGACGGCGGCTGTGATGGCCGCCATGAAGAACACTTCGGCAAGGCTCAGAGCCCTGCCGGTAGTAGAACTGCCCCTTCGCGTCGAAGGGGCAAGTCGACCGAAACGAACGACCCGTCGCGGGGCGGCGGTGTCGGGACTTCGGTCGATGCCAAAAACCCTCGTCAGCCGACTAGGACCGGACGGTTATCCAAAGGGAATAGCAGCGGCCGGACTTGAACCGGCGACACCCGGCTTATGAAGCCGGTGCTCTAACCAACTGAGCTACGCTGCCACACTCGGTCAGCCGCCCTGAGGGCGATGACCGTCGTTGCCAAAATATACCCCGTCGATCGCGGGCCGTCAGCCG
>CANHYS010000023.1 GCA_947464585.1 Planctomycetaceae bacterium
CGACCGAAGTCCCTTGATCTTGCATAGCGAGTCGGCGACCACGGCGACATCTTCGCGGATCGCCTTTGATGCGCCCCCCCACCCGAAGCCCTTTCCTTGGCTTGCCTTGATTTTTTCTTTCAGCTTATTGAAGCCCGTGTAGAACTCACGCCAAGACTTCAGCAGCAATTCGTTTTCAGAAAACTGCGTCGTCAGCCCGGCCCAAAAGTCCAAGGACTGCAATCCATCTGAACTGGTCACAGCAGGAGGCTCGTTCCGAAGCCCAGACTGCGGGCTCGTGCCACTAAAGTGTCGGCTGAGCCGATCCTGCAATTCCGGCCTGACCGGCCTGTCAAGCAGATTAATCGCATTCGAATGCGCTGCGAGCAACCGCCAACGTGCCGCCGCAGGGACGCTATCGTCGAGCACTTTCCCGAGCAGCTTTTCCAACAACCCCGCAACGATCGGCTTCGGCAGCCCACATGCGCCACTTGTTATGGCAGACAGGATTCTATCCGCATGAATCTCCGGACTGGAATGGAGAAGAATGTCAGGCAGCTGATTTTTATCGAGCCTCTCGATGATGGCGTGGAAAAACGGCGGCGTACCTTTGGTTCTTCCTGCGTTCTCCCTCTCCTTCAGAAAGTCGCCGACACAGTCGGGAATCTTGTGGCCGCGATGTGCAACGTTGACGACTGCCTCAACGACGACCTGATCAGGCGGCTGCCTGGCTGATTTGGAAGAAATAAACTCCTTCAACGCGGCCTCGGTGGTCGGCAGCATCCCCGCAAGCACTCGATACGATTCCGGATGGCGCTCGCCCCACAGCCCATCCTCAGCGACGAGTTCGTCGCCAAGCCATTCGATCGCCCGCTGCAGCAGATCGGGCGGCCATTCGCCCTGCCGCTGACGTGCTCCAGCCTCGAGCATGGCGACAAACCGTTTCCGGAGGAACTCGGCCTCCGCGCCAGCGGAGGGGGCTTTGGACGTTCGCGACACCTCGGCCCAAGGGCGAACCCCGTGGATGTACTCCGCGAGGTAACGATCGAGTTCGACGAGCTGATCGAGCATCGACACGTTGAGATTGGTAAGACCGTTCAGCGTTCGCAACAGTTCGTGCTCGTCTGCGTGATCCCGCGTCAACGCATGGCCATCGGTCGCGAGGCGCAGGATGTGCTGCGCATAGGAATCGCTCCGCGACAGTTCTCTTCCATCCTTCAAACACTTGAACGGCTGCCGAAACGTGTTGCAGGCGAAGCCTCGCTGATAGACCTCCGTCGGCAGATCGTTGGTGGGATTATCGATGTCGAAAAAGGTCGTGGCGACGAGATTCGTCATCGGCCGTTCGGGAAACGGCTCGTAGGTCGAAAAGCTGATGCCCGCGGCCTGGTCGGAGTAGACAGTGAGACTCTCGGGTAGCAGCCGACACACACCATAAAAGAGCAATGCAGCCACCGACGGCTCGACTGCGACCACGACGTGGCCGCGCCCACGGTTCTTGAGCACGTCGATCGTGGCCTGCAAGAGGTTTGCTACGAGGCTTTGGCGGTCTTCGACGGGCATGTTCCGCCATCGGGGCGGAATGATGCGGCCGAGATCATCAAAGTCGCCGCCTGGGGCCGTATTGAGAAAGCTCCAAAACACGGCATCGCTGATGCATTCCGCACCTCCGCTTCTCACGTCGGCGAGCCCGCCCGACGGGGCGACGGGCACCCCTCGCCCCTCCGCAGTCTGCGCGGCCAGTCGCTCCTCAGAATCGCACCACCAGTCGCCCTGCGATTTTCCGTCGTGGTCCGCCGACCACAGCCTGAGGCATTCGGCCGGCGACCACCGGCCCTCCGTCGACTGCGACCGCTGCCCTGCCCTGCCGGCCGAGGGTCTTCCAAGCTCCCCAACCAAGATGTCGGCGAAGTAGGAACCCGGGCGACCTGCAGTGTCTCGGGAACGGTACGAGATCTGACCGACGATCTGGCAGTCCCCTAGATTCGGCAGAAACGTCAGCCGGCGGGGCGCTGTCGCCGCATCGAGGCTCTCCTTTTTTCCAGCCGGTGTATCACGAGGCAGTTCGTACGAGAGCAGCCGTTCGACGCCCCGGAACAGTTGCCGAAGACGGCCGCGGTCGGCGTCGCCGACCGAACTGGCCCGCACGCTGTAGCCAAGAACCTTGTCGGCGGTGTCCGCCGAATGCGTCTCGAGGGCGGAAGTTCCGAACGTGCAGTGCGTGCAGTAAAGCCGATCGGTCTTACTCATATCACTCACTCATCCCTGATTCCGCCAACGGTGTCTGGCGTAGAACTGTCGCTAACGTGCCATCAACCACTCGGTCAGACTTTGCCCAGCACTAACGGCTCGCTCCACAAGACCTCGTCGCCCAGGTCGATCCGGGCCCAGACGACGACATAGGCGCCCTTCCAGGCGGCTTCGGCGTGCACCATCTTTGATCCGCCCGCCTTCTCAAAATTTTCACGCGTCATCTGAAACTTGTGCCACGCCGCGATCCCTTCGGGCGATTCCCCGGCAGCAGGTCGATTGCGGCACAACAGCACTGCGCACTCGTCCGTGAACCGAGCCGCGGGCCACTGCCAGGAGAGCTTGCATCGGGTCGACTTTCGATCGGACCCGGGCTGACATTCGAGTGGCCGCTGGCCCCGCGGTAGTTGCAGGCCAAGCTTGTCGCAGGGAAGTACATCGGTCTTCAACCACTCCCGGTAACGGTCGCGGAAGGGCCGCAGCGTTGCCGCATGCTCCCGCACAACCCGTGCCGAAAACGTCTGCGTGAACGCCGCCCGGTCATCAGTCTTGAGGGACTCGATCATGCCGCGAACTGCGACAACGTCGGCCTCCGCTTTCTTGAGCACACGGGTGACGTGGGCCGCAAATGGATAGCCGACGAGGAATGGGTCGGCGGCGATATCGTGCGACAGGAACGCGTCTTCCTTGGCGATCGCCTTTTCGAGCGATCCGAGCAACTCCCTCCGTCGCGATGCCGCGTCGAAGACCGGCTTCCACGGGGCCGCATCGCGGCAGTCCTTGAGTAGCTGTTCGTCCCACGCGGCAAGCATCTTGGCATCCCACTGCGTTGCCTGTGCCGGGGTGTAGTTCGTGGGAATCTTTGCCAGCGTGCCGAGCGCCACCTCTCGCTTCACGGCGGTGTCGATGCAACTGCGGACTGCGGGATCGACAAGCGAGCCGGCTTGCAACGATTCCAGGTCGCGAAACGCCTTCGCTATTTTCGCGTCGGAGTCTGCCTGCACGGCGCTGGCTAATGCCGTCGCCGCCTCGAGTCGCTTGCGGGCAGCCTCCACCCGCTGAGTGATGGCGGAGGCATAACCAGCCGGCAACGCCGCCGCCAGTCGGATCACCTGCTCTTCGCCCTGCTTCGTCACAGCGGCGTTAGCGGCAGCCACTGCGGCGGCCGCCGATTGCAGCCGCTGCCCCGCCTCGACGAGCCTGCCTCGCTCCGCTTCGGCCTTCGGCCAGCCGGCAAACGCCGACTCATTCCACGCCGCCACCAACGCCCTGTCGGCCGCTTCGTCGATCGTTCGCGGAACCTTCTGAAATGCCCGCCACGCGCGTTCCCGAGAGACCAGAGCATCGACCGCATTCCGGTGCGGATCGCACTCCGGATGGCCCCCGAGATCGACTAGTTGCTTCCAGTATCCAGCCAGAGTTGCTACGTCGGGCTCCGGAGTGCGAAGGCAGGCGAGCAACTGGTCGCATAAACCGTTCCGCTCTCTCCAGGAATTCACTTCGGCCTGATAGCCGACAACGCTTTTTCGCAGGCTGCCTGAGGGCCGCTGCAGCACCGCGAGCGAGGCGTCCCACTCCTTGACCAAGTCTCGCCACCGCCGGGCGGCCTTCGCGGCCTCGAGCCGAGCGATGGCCTGCACGACCACTGCCGCATCGGCTGCAACGGCCACCGCGGAACTGGCTTTGGGATAGCCCTGCAGCAATGGCGAGCCAGCCAGCGACGCCATCGCGGGCTCGTTTCCGGAGTCGACGGCAGCAGTGAGCTCCGTGAGCTTGGCAACCCGTTGCTGCGCGTCTTTGATCAGCGGCTGCAGGTCGGGCGGGGCGTCTGTCGGCTGCTTGTTGTTGCGTTTGAGGATGGCGATGACGCCATCAAAATCCGGTGGCAGCGACCGGATCGACTCCCACGAAAACAGCATCTCGTCGATGAAGGGCACCTGATCGATCCGCACCCGCCACAGCTCGCTCAGCCTCGTGGCGAGCCGCTGCACGTCGCCATCAGGTGACCGCCGCAGTCGGCTGAAGAGCGCAGACCGGCTTGGCTCGTCGAAATCCTCCTTGCGAAAGAGGATCTTGTCGTAGGAAGGAGCCACGACAAACTCCTGCCAGAGCCGCGGTTCGGCCGAGAGCGCCTTGAGCCCGACATAGATAAATGCCGAGGAGAAGTTGTCGAGCGACAGCGACAGCTGGGTGTTGCCATTGCGCTCCGGATGCTGATACGGCTCGACGCCGATCTCCTCGTTTCTTCGGCCGATGATCTTCGGCACGCACATGCCGTCGTAGTCGACGAGCTTGATCTCGGCGGTGTCGGTGACCATCACGTTGGCATGCTGCAGGTCGCCGTGGGCGATCTTTGCGCGGTGGAGGCCCTGCACTGTCTCCCGCCACTTATCCGAGATGGCCCCGATCGAGCGACCGTCATTTGCAGAAGCTGTCTTCTGCAGCCAGTCGAACAGCGTGTCGCCCTTGACCCACTCCATCGTGATCAGCGGGTACCATTTTCCATCAGGGGCGCGCATGCCGTTGTCGGAGTAGTCGAACGGCACAAGAAATCCGAGCGACTGGCTGCTGAGGTGCTCGTAAATCGCACGATAGCGTTCCAGCCGCTCCGGCTGGTTGGACGCAAACACGCGGATCGCTTTGCTCTGCTGATTCGGAAAAATGGCCCGGTAGACGTCAGCAAATGCGCCCGCCCGCGCCCGCGGCATGCCGGCGGCGCCCCGCTCGATCTCGACCGTGTGCAGCTGCTTGTCGCGAAACGCGACCCGCGGGTTCTGCATCATCGCGTTGAATTCAGCTCGCGTCGGCCATGCCATGGAAGTCGGCCCTACACCAGGGGCGTCGTTGGGGTTTTCGTCACTTTCCGGAGCCGAGCACCGGGTAGCCATTCATGTGGAGGAGCCACATCAGCGGATGCAGGATGCCCACCGGAGCAATCGTGCGTTTCGCGAGGTCCCTCTCCCCAGGCTCGTTTAAGCCCACCGGGGATAACGGAAAAAACATGTAGCGGCCACCGAAGAGATCGTCGATCTGCCGCTCGATCTCCCATCCTGGCCAAATGTCGTCCCGCAACCTCCGCATCAACTCCGAACGCTTCTTGATTGATGCCTCATCCATGCCCCAGCCGATGTCCCGCAAATCATCGTAGAATTTGTCGACGATGTTGCCTCCACGGGCATAGTCTTCGTCTGGCATGAGATCGATTTTGGGCACGCACAGGGCAACGGGACAGCGAATCTGTTGCCCCGCTTGAAGCCCTTTGACGGTCCGCACGTCTTGTCGGAAGTTTGCCAGCGGCTGCGTTTGGACGTCGCTTGGCTCGGTGGGATCGAGAAAGAAGAAATAGCCGTCAGCCGTGAACGCCCTTTTTCGTTGGTGATCCTCCAGCGTCATACTCCGCAACACCTCGCCCGAATAGTCAAAAATATTGACAAGGATGTTGGATCGACCAAGACCGTCATGGTCACGGAAATTGAATACCAGCGGCCGCGGCATCGAACTCGTTTGCGTAGCTCCAGGACGCGACTTACTCACAAGAATGTCGTCAACGATCCTTTCGAAATCGTCGGAACTCGAGGAGCGAATTTTTGCGAACTCCACTTCCGTGGGAAAATTTCCCTTGTTGAGCTCCCGATAAACCATCGCAAGCCAATGCGTCTTGCCTGCCTGTGGGATCCCTAGTGTCGGAAAGCAGACCTTCGGCACAGGCCTGAACATGCTTGGAAAATCGAACCGGCACTCCTCGAACGGACTCTCCGAGATCACTGCTTCGCATCGCACCATGCCTTCGGCCAGTTGTTGCCCACCACCACCACCACCACCACCGCCATCGCCGTCGCCGGCTTCCTTGAGACTTCCCTCAGTCAGGCAGAGCGGGCAGGTATTCGCGAGCTTCCGTGCCCGACCCTTCACTCCCCGGGCAAACATCACGGCTCCGATCCCCACAAGCGATGTCAGCCCGACCCCAATAAAGCCGCAGAGCCGGTTTGCCTGCCGTCGCCACTTTTCCGTCGCATCGCGAGCCGTTGCGATCGCCGTCTCGTCGTTCTTGATGGCCGCGAGATCGGCGTCAAACCGGGCCTGACACTGCTCGAGCGACTGCAGCTGTGCCCGTCGCTTCGTGGCGGCCTCCCAATACGCCCACCAGCGATCGAAGAGCGGCGCAGCCGCTTTCGCAGACACAATGCGGCCAAATTCGGTCTCCAGCTTCTCGCGGAGCGATTCCAATTCCTTGCGCTGGGTGCTCTGCCGCGTCCGGAGTTCCGCCGTCTTTTCGGCGTCTGCTGACGAGCTTTCTGCGATCCGAGCAGCGGCTGTCGCCCCACCCGATCGGTCCAGCCAGTCAACCAGAATGCCGTCGCTGGCGAAGAAGAGCGACACCGTCAGAATAACCAGCATCGCAAGCAACCCAACGAGCACTTTTCCAAGCGCCAGCCCCTTGGCCCGGCCACCATTCAAATACCGGCGGACCTCGTGCCTCTGATCCACGACAAACATGGCGAGCAACGCAGCGACTGCCACGAGGCTGGCAAGCCAGAACCACCTGTGCTCTGTGCCCAAAGCGAGCGCTGTTTGCTGGGCTTTCCGCTCCTCCCGCTCGAACTGATCCCGGGCCGACGCCACCCGCTGCCGCTCAGCCGCAGCTTTCTTCCAGGCGGGGTCGAACTCGTTGGTGACAAACTTATCGTGCAGGGCGTTCTCGCCCTCCACCTTTGTGACAGCCGATTGGACCCGCTCATCGAGGATGCCTGCGAGGTCGCCCTGCTCCTGATCGGCGAGCCTCTGAAAGTCCCTGAGCGGACCGAACCGAGCATCGAGCGCACGGTTCGCTGCCGCGATAATCACTCGGTCGCCCGAATCGAGATCAGCCTGCAGATCGATGACGGCCTTCGCTGCGGCTAATGGTTCGTCCACGGCCTCCGAGGGGGCTACGCCGCCGATCTTCTTGGAGCAGCCTGGATTGCCAGCGAGCGCGATGGCCGCGATGGCAAGGGCCACCCCAAAAAACCGTCCTAAGCCGGCATATACGAACGTCATACCCGCGTTCCTAACCGTCACGATTCGTGCTGGAACCATCGCTCAGATCCCACTCGAGTGACATTCCAACCGAAGCGATGCCCCCCAATATGACCCCCTCTCAGAGTGGAGTCAACGCCCGGCGGTGCGGCCCGAAGGGAGCGGGGGTAGGCGAGAGCGAATTCGCTCTCCCAAGCCTTCTATGGCACGGAATCATCGATGTGGACAGCTTCCTTGTGGCATTTTTGCATTCCTCCAAAAGCGGGGTATCCTCCTTAGGGGAGATCGTATCTCGCGGTTGATCGGCACGCGGTCGGACTGAGCCGTGTGCCGACGCCGGATATCCGCAACACCACCCCTTGCTCCTAACGAAGTCGTTCCATGTCGTCTCTTCCCGCTCCTTCCAGTTTTCGAACGGCCCTGATTCTTTCCAGTGTTTTGCTCCTGACACGCGGGAGCGAGTCGCGAATTCTCGCGCAGACGCCCGAGACGCTTCCGGCAGCTACGTCGGGCCTCGAAAGCGACCTCAATACGCTCGCGAGCGACTTGGAAAAGGCTGTTCAAGCCGACGCCGCCCTGCAAGGCAGTTGGCTCGATATCGACATGGACGATCAGACGCCAGCCGAGGATGGACCCGGGCGATTTGTGTTTCGCCGAGTTCTCGACCCACGAAAAGCTGACAGCCAGTCGGCGGCCATGGACGCCCTCATGAGGCGACTCGTGCCCAGCGGACGTTATCGTGTCGATACCGCGAGAGATCGACGGCTTCCCTATAGCGATCTGATGGATGCCTTGCGGGCGATCGTGGCAAAGGATGTGCGGTTCACCGGCTGCAAGGTGCTCGGCGGAACGTACCGCTTCAATACGGACGGTGGCACGCTCGACTTCCTGCCACGTTTCCAGGTTGCTCGAGACGGCCAGTTCACGGCCCTCATGGGCGAGTGCCGCAGGATCATGAAGGGCGACCCCGTCTGGTCGGAAGTGACTGTCAGCGAAAGTGAGGAGGACAAGGGGCAAAAGGTGCTAGTGCCCGAGCCTCCAGAGCCGGACGTCAACGACCTGTTCGCAAAAATCCAGCAGGCAATTCGGGATGAGCCGTCACTGCAGGGATCGTGGATGGACGTCCGCGTGGACGACCAGGATCACCCCGACATCGCTCCCAAGATCTACATTTTTCGTCGGTCTTTCGACGGAGAACGGATGACGGCCCAATCGGCGGCCATGGACAAACTGATGCGCCGGCTCGTCCCCAGCGGCCGCTTTCGCGTCGATGCCGCGAAGGACGTGAGGCTTCCGCTGTCACAACTGATCAGCAGAATCCAGCAGGAGATTGATATCGAGCCACGATTCGCTGGCTGCTCACTCTCGACCGGCACATACGCATTCAATGACGACGATGACTCATTCGACCTCGTGCTACACGGCCGGGTCTGGAAAGAGAAACAGACCGACCTTATCGCCAACCTATGCCGCTCGCTCATGAAGGAGGACCCGTCATGGGACGCAGCAGACGTCCATCTGCTGACCGGCGACCGCGATGAACTGGCCGTCGTGCCGGAGTCGCCCACGACAGGTGCTCGCTACTACTCAGAGGCCATGCACCATTTCTGGAAAATGGACTACGACGCATCTGATCGGCTGCTCGCACTCGCGTCGACCGAAGATCCGTTGAACGTCGTCTATCGGTATTGGCGGGTGATCGGTGACCTCGCCGAGGGCGACCAGGGATTAGCCGAGTCCCGCCTGCAGAAAACAATGGATAGCTTCGGCGTGTGGGCGAACTCCCGGCAACACGTCGCGGTCATGCGGGAGATTTATCGTATTCAGGGGCCTTTGCGTCAGGCTCTCATCGAAGCCGAACGAAAGGCCATGATCACCCGCACGGCGGGGACGGGCCGCAAGGCCCGGCCAGCCACACAGAGATCGGCAGTGGCGATCGACTGAAAGTCGTGTTCCTTATTTTTTCATCGGTGGTCTGGCCAAGGAGGGTTCGTTCTCATGTCGTTTGGTCGCCTGGTCTATTACAGTGCGATTCTTGCCGGCTGGGCAGCGTTTGCCGCGTGGCTGATCGCTGAAACGGCGATTCTGGGTCGGCTTCCGGCGGTCGAGGTCCTGCTTACGGCGGCGATTGCGGGCGCTGCGATCGGGTGTGCCGTAAATGTTGCCGCGGGGCTGAGCAATCCGAGCCTGCAAGCCATCGCCGGCCGCGCTCTTCCAGGCCTGATCGGAGGAGCAATCGGGGGAGCGATCGGTGGCCTAGTGGGCGACGTCGCCTACGGAATGGGTCTGCCGCGCGGCCTCGGTTGGATGCTCATGGGCATCGGGATCGGCATCGTTGAGGGAGTGCAGGAGCGATCGCTTGCCAAGATCCGCAACGGGCTGATCGGTGGAGCCGTGGGCGGACTCCTGGGGGGCGTGTTGTTCGATCCGATCCAGAAACTCGTTGCATCGGGCAGCGGCATGTCGAGCCGTGCCATTGCGTTCGTGGTGCTGGGCCTCGCGATCGGTGCCTGTATTGGCTTCGCACAAGTTGCGTTGAAGGAAGCGTGGCTCACGGTCGTCGACGGCTACCGCCCCGGGCGTCAACTCATCCTCAGCCGACCAGTGACCACGCTGGGACGGGCGGAACACCTCCCCTTACCCTTCATCGGGACCATGAATCGGGAAGTGGCTCTTGAACACGCGAAAGTCACGCGGCAGGGTGACGGTGGCTTCATTCTCGAGGATCTCGGCGCCGGCCCGCGGATTGCCCTGAACCGACAGCCCCTCGCCTCGCCAACGCGTCTTTCCGACGGCGACATCATCAAGCTGGGACCGAATGTCATTCGTTTCAACGAACGACACGCCCACCCTGGCAGCGTCGCCGGTGGGCAAACCGATCAAGGGGTTCAGGGACATCAGCAACCAAAGCCTCCGGCCCCGCCGCCAGCCCCTCCAACTCCGCCACCTCTAGGAGCGCGCATGGCTCCGCCCGTCGCCCCGTCCACAACTGCCCCCGCGCGTCAGCCGCCCGCCCCCATCGCGAGACCAAGTGCCGCCGCGCCGCCCCCAGCACCGCCTCGACCTGCCGGGCCCGTCGCCCCTCGCCCAACCGTGTCCCAGCCACCGGCACCGCCACGGCCATCGGGTGGCTCCAAGCCTCCGCCGCCGCCACCCCCGCCACCGCCAAAGCGATAGCACGGACTCGTAGCTCGATGTCCCGACTGCCCTAAGGCCGCACAGCCTCTCGTTCCAGCGTTCTACAGCCTCCGTGGTCTCCACCATGTCAACCTCATTGCCGAGCCCGATAGCCCTGATCATCGACGGCGCGATCGCGGCGGCGCTCGTCGCATCACTGGGCCTTGTGTTCATGTTCGAACCACCGGCCAAGCCGCCTGAAACCGCAACGCTCGAACCGCCGACGCCTCAGGTCGAGCCAATCGCCAAGATCAAGACGTTGCGGCTGGCAGTAACGCCGGAAATCGCTGAATTCGATGATATGGGCAGGCTGCTCGACACGCTCGGCGAAGCCTATACATACCGCCTCATGCCGTTCGATGACCTTCTCGACTCCTCCAAGCTGGAGTCGTTCGACATCGTTTTCGCGACGTGCTCAGGACTGCCGGAGAATTGGCTTGGGGCTGCCTCGGGGGGCGAACGCCGGGGCCGCACTCTGTATATCATGAACGAAGAGACGTTTGCGCGGGCTAAGGAATGCCTGCGGCGATTTGTTAGCAAAGGCGGCACCCTATACGCGTCGGACATGCAATACAACGTCGTTGCCCACTGCTTTCCCGAATTCGTCGACACAGGGTCTCTGGCCCGTGGCGCTCCCCAGACAGTCAAGGCGCAGGTTCAAGACCCGGCGCTCCGCGAGATACTCGGGGCTGATATCGACCTGACATTCGATCAGGACGGTTGGGCCGCCGCCGCCTTCTCAGGGCCAGGCCTGACCAGCTATCTCCGCGGCGAGTTCAAAACCATTGAAGGCGCGACCATCACTGCTCCCCTGCTCGTGAAATTTCCTCACGGCGATGGCAACGTGATCTTCACATCGTTTCACAACGAGAAGCAGACCAGTGAGAAGGAGCAGCAACTCCTGAAGTACCTCGTGTTCTCGGCCGTGACAGCGGGCGTCGATGCAGAGGCCGACCGGTCGATGGCCAAAGGCGGATTTTCTCAGACCAAAAAAAACCTTTTCTCGGCCTCGAGCGAGGCTGACTCGGTATCGCAGAACTATGACAACAAGGCGGTGACCGACCTCCAGTTCGTGCTGGCATTCCCTGAACAGGGCGCCACGCTGGAACTGGCTGTGACGGGGCCAGACGGCGTGACCAACCGCAAGCGGGGCACGTCAACCATTTCGATCGACGTGCCAAGTGCGGCGGTGGGTTCTTGGAAATACTCGATCACGGCCGTGAAGGTGCCCAGCGAAAATTTTCCGTTCACGATTACGGTTGGCAAGAAGCGGTGATCGCCCGGTGGCGAAACTGTCTCACTGGCGTGCGAATGCCCCGGATACAAGGGGCCGAGACACGCTGTAGCCTCGAACGAAGATGAGCACCATGCTCTCCAATCTGTCGTCGCCCGAGCGGTCTGTGGAGACACTTCGCAAGACCGTTTTCTTTGGCTTGGTGGGAGCG
>CANHYS010000024.1 GCA_947464585.1 Planctomycetaceae bacterium
CGTCGCGGTCGATGAGCGTGATCCGGACGCTTGCGTCCACCGAAAACCCACTGCTCTCTCAAGCGCGCATGTCGGAGGCCGCATCGGCGTCGAAGAGCCGCTGCGTGCGGCACCACCGCACGACACGACGGCGCACCTTCTCGGTGAGCGTGGCCAGATCGGCCTGAGTGATCGGCCGAGCCGACAGGAACGCCGGCGGCCGAGAGCTGGCGAAGGAAGCGACCGGGACATGGTTCATGTCGTTCCCGTGGGCGACGCCGTGCTACGGCTACGCGAGCGGGTAGTCGCGGCCTTCGCGGTGGCGGCCCGTGGCCTCGACTCAGCTCACCGTACGGGGTTGAATCCGCTCTCGCCGTGGCCAAAACGGCTGGAGATCGTGGCCGCGGCCCGTTTGACCGCGGCCGCGATCGCTACAATGTCCTGCTTCGAGATGCGGAACGACGGGCCGGTGACCCAGAGCGCGCCAATCGGCCGATCGCGGAAGTCGAGGATGGCCGCGGCCACGCAGGAGATGCCTTCCACCTCCTCGGAGTGGTCCGTCGCGAAGCCCTGGGCCTCCACCGCCGCGATCTCCTTTTCGAATTCGCGGCGCGACGTGATCGTGCGGGGCGTGTATCGCGAGAACTGGAGCGCCGACACGATTGCCTGCCGGCCCTCCGGCGGCATCGCCGCGAGCATCGCCTTGGCCGGCGCTGCCGTGTGGATCGGGAACCGTCGGCCGAGTGTGACGGTGACCTTGACCGGCTGGGGGCTGGCCAACTCCTCGAGCACGACCCCCTCGCCGTCGGAGAGCGTGCCGATGAGCACCGTCTCGCCGGTCTCGTCGCGGAGTGCCGTCAGCACGTCAAGCGATTTGCCGACGAGATTCTGCTCGTCCATCGCCATGTGCGCCAGCGTCAGCAGCTTGGGGCCGAGCGTGAAGGAGTTGTCGACGCGACGCTGCAGGTAGCCGAAGGCGTGGAGCGTGGCGGTGATCCGAAAGACGCTGTTCTTCGGAATCTTGAGAGCCCGGGCCAGATCGCTCACGCCCATGCCGCCGGGACGGGTGGCGAGAAACTCCATGAGCCCAAGCGCCCGCTTGAGGTTCGGCACGTGGTACCGTGAGAGATCCGGTTCGGCGGAGCGGCTCTGCATGCCGTGAGCCGGCGCGCGGCGATCGGGCGATGCAGGGGGGCGAACGGCGGGCTTCTTGGCCATGAAACATGCACTCGGGACGGGGGGGAGCACGAGAATAATTCGGCGAACCGGCGTTTCGCAAGCGGGGACGGGTGGCTGCCCGCTTTCAATTTCTGCGTTGCTCGTCGGAAACGTCGAAATCCTGCACCACAGGCTTCCGCGGCAGATCGACGGAATAGAGCACTTCCTTGAACAGCGGGTTGCCGTCGCCCAGTCCATCCGCCGGCGCGCCATCGAAGCCGACGATCCATACCCGGTGCGGCCCTCCCACCACACCTTTGCCAGGCTGCGTGCGGTAGGAGCCGTCGATGATCTTCGTCATGCTTCCCGGGCCGGAGTTGCCGGCTGACGAGTCGGGGTCGAAATTGATGTAGCCAACCCTGACGGGCTGGCCGCGGTATGAAACCTTGCCCGAGACCTCGTACCGCCGGGGCCCGGCGTTCTGGCCGCACCCAAGCAGCCCGAAAAGCAACGACGCCAATACGAGCCCGGCGGCTGTTCGCAGCGGGATCGTGAAACGTTGTGCTCTGTGATCCATTGATTCCCCAGAGGTCTCCTGCCTAGAAGTCATTGAGCTGATAGCCTTCGTCGCGGCTGCCCAGATAACGATGGGTCTGGAGATCGACGTTTTCGCTGATGAATCGTACGGAACCGTCGGCCATCGCGGCGTGGCACCCGCCAGGGTGGAAGCTGCCCATCGTATTTCCCTGGGGACAGCGGTTGCCGAAGGCGGTGTCGGTCTTCGAGCCGTCGTCCGGGATCGAGTTGATCTGGAAACGGGCCGCCACCATGACGCCGGCGATCTCCCCGGTGGCCTCAACCGCACGCACGCTCGAAGCCCAGCCGAAGTATGAGTTCGGGTACGAGGAGCTGACGCTCGCTCGACCACCCTTTCGCAGCATGTATTTCGTTTCACCCACGAGGTAGGTCTTCGACGTACCGTCGGTGATGTGTCGGATGCGGATCTTCGAATCGACGAAGAGGATGCCCTCGGTGAAAAAATACCTGTCCTGGGCGGAGGCGTTGGTGTAGCACATGTCCGGTTTTTGCGCCGGCTGATTCTGCCCAAATCCGGCTCCCATGACACCGAAGTAGTTGCCGTTGTTGGATCCGGGTAACGAATTCGGGTCGGACGGGCACTGGTAGGCCTGGTTCGGGCGGTCGAAGGCGGCGTGGTTGGCCGCGGTACCAATAGGGTCGGTGCTCGGGTCGGCCCCCGCAAAGCCCGTAAATCTGCCGCCAAGGTCGAACGTCTTGTAGACGTCGTCCTGTTCCAGGTAGGGGAGAATCAGCACCGACCAGGGAGGACCATTCGTGCCGCCGGATCCATCGGAGGGAAAGTTGCACCAGTTGTTGTTTGTCGCGGGACGCTTGGTGCCCATCCTCGTGCCTTCAGGAAACGTCTCTCGGGCATCGTGATAATGGTGCAGCGCAAGAGCCACCTGCTTGAGCCGGTTGCTGCACATGACACGCCGCGCGGACTCGCGGGCCGCCTGCACGGCCGGTAGCAGCAGGCCGACAAGAACGCCGATGATGGCGATCACGACCAACAACTCCACGAGCGTAAACGCTCGGCGGAGCGTCGTTGGGTGGGGGTATGCGAGTGGATGGCTCGTCTCGGCAATCACGTGCAAGTCTCCCGTTCCGTGCGATTCGGGCAATAAGGAACCCCGATCGTTTCAGTCCTCCCGTCGGTTACTATAGCGATCGCTGTCTTGCCTGTCAAACGCTTGGCCGTGAGTGCCACCCGCGGATTTTCCCATCTTAAAACGGTTCCAATTGCTTGTTCCCTTGCGAATGATTTACAAGCCAACTACATTTTGCCCTGTCAAACACATGCCTTGCACGAGGAATAAACGCGTGAGTGTCGAGCACAGTGGCTTCTGGTCGTGGCGGGCGGCAGTGGCCGCAGCCTGTGGTGTGGTGGTGGCGATGGCCGCGGGGCCGATCAACGCCGAGGAGCAGGTGAGCCCGCCCTCCGTCGTGCGGATGCCCCCGTGGTGCAACACGCCCGACGGCATGACGCTCTTGGACGACGGCACTGTGCTCCTCTCCTGCCCGAACTTCAACGACACGACCTACCCCGGCGTGATCGTGAAACTCGATCGCGCCAATGCCCTCTCCATCTTCTTCCCCTGCCCGGTGCACCCCGAGACGAAGCGGGGCTGCCCGATGGGACTCGATGTCGGCCCCGACGGGCATGTGTACTACGCCGACAATCAATACTTCTACGACAAGAACCATGCCTCTCGGCTGATACGGTTGGTGATGGAGAGGGGGCAGCCGGTCCGCGGCGAGGTGGCCGTCGAAGGACTGAAACTCGCCAACGCCGTCGCCTGGCACGGCGATGCCGTCTATGTGTCGGACACATTCCTCGACATCGAGGGGAAACCGGGCATGAGCGCCATCTACCGCTTCACGCTCGACGAGCTCACCCGCGGCACGGTGAAGGTGACGCCCGGCCTTGGCGATCGGCACGTGCTCGCCACCTTCCAGACGAAGGCCAATCCCCGCAACGAGATGGCCGGCGCCGACGGGGTCACGCTCGACCCGGCCGGCCGGCTCTATACAGGCAACTTTGGCGACGGCGTCTTCTCCCGCGTGACGATCGCGGCCGACGGCAAGGCCAGGGAGAAGGCGGTCGTCTCCTCTGCGATCAGCTGCGTGGACGGCATCTTCTACGACGCCGCCCGCGACCGCGTCTTCATCGCCGACTCGGAGAAGAACGCGGTGCAGGTCTTCAGCCCGGCGACCAGCCAGATGACCACGCTCTGGGAGAACGACGATTCGGACGGCGCCGACGGCCTGCTTGACCAGCCCTGTGAGGTGCTCGTGCGGGGCGACGATCTGATCGTGGCCAACTTCGACATGCCGTTTCCGGGCATGAAGAACAAGGTCTTCGACAAGGCCCACACGCTGAGCATCTTCCGCCTGCCGCCCGCTGGGGCGAAGGCGGCGGCGCCGAGCGGCAGGTGACGCCCGGTCCCATGGCATCCCGCGATCCGCACTGGCTCGGCGTCGACAACGGCAGCACCGTCACGAAGGCGGCGGTGTTCGACGCGGAGGGCCGCGAGGTCGCGGTGGCGGCGCGGCGGGCGGCCGTGCACAGCCCGCACGTCGATCGCGTCGAGCGCGATCCCGAGCAATCCTGGCGCGACACCGCCGACTGCATCCGCGAGTCGATCGCGCTGGCCGGGATTCCGGCCGATGCGATCGCGGCGGTGGGCTGCACCGGATATGGCAACGGCCTGCATCTGCTCGACGCTGCTGGCTGGGCCGTGCGGCCGTTCATCGGCTCAGGCGACACGCGGGCCCGCGAGTGGGTCGAGCGGCAGACCGCGTCTGGGGCGGCCGCCGCCATCCTGCCCCACACGGCGCAGTCGCTCTGGCCGGGCCAGCCGCCCTCGCTCCTCGCCTGGATGCGGGATCACGAACCCGGGCCGCTCGCCGCGGCACGGCATGCCGTGGCGCTGAAGGACGTCGTGCGGATCGCGCTCACTGGCGAGATCGCCGCGGAGATCACCGACGCCTCGGCCACGAGCATGATGTCAGTGGTCGAGCGGCGGCACGAGCCGGCTGTGCTCGAAACGCTCGGCCTCGGGGACTGCGGCCGTCTCATGCCGCCGCTCGTGGAGAGCGCGGCGATCGCGGGGCAGGTGCACCGCGCGGCGGCCGCGGAGACGGGCCTCGCGGCGGGCACGCCGGTGGCGGGCGGCCTCTTCGACATCGACGCCTGCCTGCTCGCGGCGGGCATCACCGACGAGTCGGCCATCGGCGTCGCGGCGGGCACCTGGGGCAACACGCTCTCGTTTGCGGCGCGGCCGGTCACCGACGGCAGCCTCTTTATGACGTCGTGCGGGCCGGAGCTGGGAACGTTCGTGCTGTTGGAGGGAAGCCCCACGTCGGCCGGCAATCTCGACTGGTTTACCCGCACGTTTCTCCCGGAACTGTCAGCCGAGCATGGCGGCACGGCAGCCCCCGGCCGGATCGACTCGCTCGTTTCTTCGATCGAGCCCGGCGACCGCGATCCGTTCTTCCTTCCCTTCGTCACAGGCTCCTTCGGCGGCGGCCGGACCACCGGCGGCTTCCTTGGCCTCCAGGCGCATCACACGCAGGCCCACTGCCTACGGGCCGTGCTCGAAGGGATCGCGTTTGCGCACGTGTGGCACATGCAGCGGCTGCTCATGCATCGCCCCGCGGCGAAGGTGGTGCGGCTCACCGGCGGCATCGGCCGGCTGGAGACATGGAGTCAGATGTTTGCCGACGCGATCGGTCTGCCGGTGGAGGTGCCGGCCGGCCGCGAGCTCGGCGCGCTCGGCGCCGCGATCCTCGCGGCTTCAGCCGTCGGCCACGGCCCGCTCCCCGCCGCAGTGGCCCGCATGACCAGGATCGACCGCGTCTACGAGCCCAACGCCAACCGTTCGGACCTTTTGCAGCCGCGGTTCACGCGGTTCACGCAAGCCATCGCCGCCCTCGACGCTCTCCCTGCAAGTCCGTAGCGCTAGCGATGGAATCCGCTCCCGTCACCAGGCCTCTTCGTAAAGGGCGACGATCTGGGCGGTGGTCGGCACGACGGGGTTGTTCTGCGGGCTGCCCGACACGAGCGCGTCGGCAGCCATCTTCTCCTTCCAGGCGTCGAACCGGCTGCGGTCCACGCCGCGGCAGCCGGCAAGCGTCGGCACCTCGAGCCGCCCATTGAGCTCCGTAAGACCCATGACGAGTTTTTTCCCCGCGGCTTCGTCGCCATCGGCCGCGGTGGCTAGGCCCATCGCGCGGGCGACGGTCGCGTAGCGGCCGGCCGCGCCCCGCAGCGAAAACCGCGTCACGGCCGGCAGCAGCACCGCATTGGAGAGCCCGTGCGGCACATGGAAGACCGCGCCGATCGGCCGGCTCATCCCGTGCACGAGCGCCACACTCGCATTCGCGAAGGCCATGCCGCCGAGCGTGGCGGCCCGCATCATCCCCTCGCGGGCCTCGCGGTCGTGCGGCTCCCGCCAGGCCCGCTCGAGATACGCCGCCACGAGGCGGATGCATTCGAGCGCGAGCACGTCGGTGAGCGGCGTCGCCTTCCGCGAGACGAAAGCTTCGACGCCGTGTGTGAGCGTGTCGACTCCCACGTGCGCGGTGAGCGGGGCGGGCATCGAGAGCGTGAGCTCGTAGTCGACGAGGGCCACCGTGGGCAGGAGATGCCGGTCGAGCATCATCATCTTCACGTCGCGTGCCGTGTCGGTGATCACCGCGACCTTCGTCACCTCGCTGCCGGTGCCGGCGGTGGTGGGAATCACGACCAAGGGCACGCCGCCGCGCGGCACCTGGTGGTAGCCTTGGAAGCGGGCCAAGGGCTCACCGTTGACCGCGAGCACGGCCACCGCCTTCGCCGCGTCGATCGGGCTGCCGCCGCCGAGGGCCACGATCGCGTCACACCGCTCGGTGGTGAAAAGCCGCGTGGCCGCGCGGACGGTTTCATCGGTCGGGTCAGGCTGCACCTCGGCAAACGTGATCACGACGAGGCCGGCCGCCTCCATGGCCGCCGAAAACCGCCCGGCGAGCCCCGACGTTACCATAAAGCCGTCGGTGACGAGAAGCACGCGGCGGGCACCGAGACGCTCGAGCTGCGGCACGAGCTCGCGCGAGGCGCCGCCCCCGATAATCACGGCGGCGGGCAGGTTGAACTGGGGGGGAACAGTGGCTGTCGTCGTCGTAGTAGTCGTCATGGCGTCACCATCCCTGCGACCGCACGTAGCTCGCATCCCACCTCGAGAGCACGCACTTCTGCCGCGTATAGAACATTACGCCCTCGATCCCCTGCACGTGGAGATCGCCGAAGAAGCTCTGGTTCCAGCCGGAAAATGAGAAGAGGGCCATTGGCGCAGGCACGCCGACATTCACGCCGATCATGCCGGCCTGCATCTCGCGGACGAACTGCCTCGCCGCCGCGCCGCTGGACGTGAAAATCGACGCGCCGTTGCCGAAAGCGAGCTTGTTCATCGTGGCGATCGCCTCGTCGAGCGACCGCGGCCGCACGAGCGAGAGCACCGGCCCGAAGATTTCCTCCTCGAAGAGCCGCATGCCAGGCTCGACGCGGTCGACGAGCGCCGGGCCGACGAAAAACCCGCGTGGGGGCAGGCTCTTGCCGCCGTCGAAGGCGACGTCGGCCCCTTCGCCGGCCGCGGCCTCGATGAAGCTGCGGACTCGCCGCTGGGCGCCGGCGTCGATCACGGGCCCCATTTCGGCCCGGTCGTCGGCCGACGTGTCGGCCACCCGTAGGCTCGCGAGCGCCGCCGAGATCCGCTCCCGCCACTCGTCGGCGGTCGCCTTTCCCACGCCCATCAACACCGAGCCAGCCATGCACCGTTGGCCGGCGCAGCCGAACGACGAGCCGAGGATCGCCCGCAGCGTGGGCTCGGGCTCCGCGTCGGGCATCACGAGCAGCACGTTCTTCGCGCCCCCCGCTGCCTGCACCCGCTTGCCGTGCCGCGAAGCGAGGGCGTAGACGTGGGCGGCCACGCCCGACGAGCCGACGAAGCTCACCGCCGCGATGCCCGGATTGGTGCAGAGGGCATCGACCACCTCGCGGCCGCCGTGCACGATGTTGAGCACGCCGGGCGGCAGGCCGGCCTCCGCGAAGAGCTCCGCCAATCGCACCGCCGTCAGCGGCACCTTCTCGCTCGGCTTGAGGATGAACGTGTTGCCGCAGGCGATGGCCAGGGGATACATCCACATCGGCACCATCGCGGGGAAGTTGAAGGGCGTGATGCCGGCGCAGACTCCCAGCGGCTCCCGCGTGGTCACCGCGTCGATCTGTTCGGCCACCTGCGGCAGGCTCTCCCCCTTCGCGAGGTGCGGGATACCGCAGGCAAACTCAACCACCTCGATGCCGCGCCGAACGTCACCGCGGGCCTCGTCGAGCGTCTTGCCGTTTTCTTTCGTGACGAGCCGGGCCAGTTCGTCGAAGTGCTTCTCGAGCAGGTCGCGATACCGGAAGAGCACGGCCGACCGCTTGGGCAGCGGCACCACGCTCCAGGAGGCAAACGCAGCCCGCGCAGCCTGCACGGCCGCATCGACGTCGGCCGCGGTGCCGAACGGCACCCGCGCGATGACTTCGCCGGTGGACGGATTGAAGACATCGCCATGCTCGGCCGCGGCGGTGACGGCCTGGCCGGCGATGAGGTGGGAGGCCAGCATCGGATTCCTCGAGAAGGGGTCGCGGAAAACGGTCGCATCGCGGCCGATCCGCGACGACGCCCCTTTCGCCTTCGTTTGATTTGACAAACTTTGTTTGGCTTGTCAAATTAGCGACCACTATGAGCGTCAACAGTCACAAGGTTCGCCTGAATCGCTTTCTCGCCGCCGACTGCCGCTGCCTCGACGTCGCGATCGACCACGGCGTGTTCAACGAATATTCGTTCCTCGACGGACTCGAGGACATGCCCGCGGTCGTCAAGTCGCTCGTCGCCGCCGGGCCCGACGCGATCCAGATGAACATCGGCCAGGCCGACCTCCTGCAGGAGATCCCGGGGCCGCGAAAGCCGGCGCTCGTGCTGCGGACCGACGTCGGCAACCTCTACAATCCGACGACGCACGCGGTGATGTTCAACCAGCTCGTGCATTGGGACGAGCCGATCATCGCGGCGCTCAAGGCCGACGCCGCCGCCGTGGTCTGTAACCTGCTCCTCATGCCGGGCCAGCCCGACCTGCACCGGCAGACCTGCCTCAACGCCGCCAGGCTGCGGGCGGCCTGCGACCGCTACGGCATGCCGCTGATGATCGAGCCGCTCGTGCTCCGGGCAAACGAGCAGCGGGGCGGATACCAAGTCAACGGCGACAAGAACCTGATCGTGCCGCTCGTCCGCCAGGCCCGGGAACTCGGCGCCGACGTGATCAAGGCCGACCCGACCGACCACCCGGAGGACTACCACGAGGTGATCGCGGCTGCCCGCTGCCCGGTGCTCGTCCGTGGCGGCGGCCGCAAGCCGATCGAGACGGTCTTCGCCGAGGCGGCGGCCTTCCTCGCCCAGGGCGCACACGGCCTCGTGTATGGGCGTAACATCTACCAGCACCCGAACCCGGGCCGCATCGTGGCCGCCTTCATGGCGATGATCCACGAGGGGGCGTCGGCGGAGCGGGCCCTGGCGATCTATGGAGGCAAGGCGTAGCTGATGGTGAACTGCGTAAGGCGAGTGGTGGCGACGGGGACAATGGCGGTCGTCGCCGCGACAACGACCGTGATCATGGCCAACGCCGCCGAGCATCTCGTCCGACCGGGCGAGCCGCCGCAGCCGATTCTCGACGCCGCCGCGGCGGGCGACACGATCGTCTTTTTGCCGGGGCTGCATCAGCACCGCCTCGGCCGGCATCGGGCGATCCTCTCGGTGGAAAAACCGATCACGATCGACCTCCGCGCGGAGGCCACGCTGAAACTCGCGGACGGCGAGGCACGGCTCGAAGCCACGCCCGAGATCACCACTGATCAGGGCGCGAGCAAGAAGCTCGACGACTTCGAGATGGGTGGTGAGTTCGACTGCGGCCGCCCGTCGATCTTCACGATTCGGATCGATGGAGAGGGCCGGAGCGACGGCGAGGGCAAGCCCGACACGTTCGCCTGGGGCGTATTTCAGGACATCATCAATCCAGAAGGCTCGGCCAAGGTCGCGGCCTCACCGAGCAAGTTCAACGAGGCGCCTCATACGGGCATCCCGATCACCGGCGGCTGGCAAGATCTCGCGCACGGCGTGAAAGTGCGGCTCGGCAGCACGACCGGGCACAACAAAGGGAGCACGTGGTTCGTCTCCTACGACGGCCCGGAGGCCTACGGCATCCGCATCGGCCACGGCACTCAGCCGCAATACATCGAAAACGTGCGAATCACGGGCCGGGGCACGATCGACATGAACGCCAGCCGCAACGTGCAGCCAAGCTTTCTCGTAAAAGACATCAACGCCTGCGTGCTCGTACACGGCCGCGTTCGCGACGTGCTCATTCAGGGCATCACGATGGTCGATACGAACCGCTCCGTCATGTGCTACGGAGCGCACACCGGCACGCTCCTGCCGGGGGGCGCCGTCGGCCCGGGGGAATCGTTCGACGCCGAGCGGATCGCGATCATCGGCACCCGCACGCTCAACCCCGCCGGCGCTGCCTACCTCCTCGGTCATCCATCGCACCGCGGCCGCCTCCGCGACGTGAAGTGCAACCACAACTACATGGAGACGGGCGTCACCTGCATCGAGCCAAATTTCAACCTCGAAGGCTACGAGGTGATCGGCAACATCATGAAGAGTGGGGGGCACGCGATCCACTGCTGGCGGCACTCGTGCGGCGGCGTGATCGCCGACAACCTGCGTATTCACGACAACACAGGCAAGCCGGTCGTGGACGTGGATGCACCGGGCGGCTGGCAGAACCCCGAGCCGCCAGTGCTTCGCAACAACCGCAATCCGCTCAGCGACGCCGCCACGATGAAGGTATCGCCGTAGTGGGGGAAGACGATCACGTTCGACGTCATCGCCGAGCACAGTGGACGATAGAGCCCGACCAATCCGGCGAGACAGGATTCATGGGTTATAGGTTGTTGCAAGGCATCGTGGCCGACCTGTGCCGTTGGAATATCGTTGTGTCCGCCCCCTATGCAAAATAAAACACGACGTAAAAGCCTTTCTATTCTGGCTCTATGGCTTGTACCGACGCTGGTCATGGCCGATTCGCCGCCGCCAATGACCCAGCCGCTGCCGGCGCTTCTTGCACCTGCCGCCTGGGAAGTTGCCGAGGGTGACGCGAACGTGCTGAGCAGCAAGGGGCTGCCCGGATGGTTGAGCGTGGGGTTCCGCTGTGACAAAGGCAACACCGGCCGGTTGCTGCTGAAGGAGCCAGTGCCCCTGCCCGTCTGGGCAACAGGCATGACCTTTCTCTGCACCAACAATGGTCCGCTGGCAAGCCTGCGCATTGACGTGCTTATCCGAGATTCCAGGGGACGTGAATACATTTATTACGCGAGCGGCATGCTCTACCCGGAGTCTCCCAACGCCCGTAACAGGGAGACGCGGATTTCGGTACCCGGTCTGGCGCGACCGAAGCTGGAACCGCAGGCTGGCGCCACCATCACCGCGATTGGCGAACACCGCGTCAACCCGGAACCGCCACTGTCGCTGATCGGGCTGCGCTTCGAGGGAGGGCACCAGGTAGCGCATGACAAGCGACTGCCGCAGTGCCTCTTTCGCGACTTTGTCCTCACGGGGCTTTCGTCGGCAAACACGCGGCTCTCCTACCAGTTCATGGGGAAGCCGTTGTATGGCGAGGTCGTTCCGAAGCCTTACCTCACGCCGGGGCAGTTCGGGGTCTGGTGGGGGCGGCGTTTCGATGTCAGCTGGCAGGTCTACGCCGACTATGCAGGGCAACCGGTGCTGGCCGGCGGCAAGTCATTCGTGTTCGAGCTCGACAATCCCGACCGACCGTTGGAAGTCCAGCTCGCCGAGCATATCGAGATCCCGGTAACGTCCCCAGGCACCTGGTGGGTACGTGCCAAGCTGCGCCGTTGGGACCAAGCTCAAGGGCCCGTTCCGGACTCGATCTCCGAGCATGAATACCGTCTGTATGTGCACAAGAGCGAGGATGCCGCCGGTTTTCCGGCCATTCCGGCGGAGTCCGCACTGCCGGGCAGTC
>CANHYS010000025.1 GCA_947464585.1 Planctomycetaceae bacterium
CGGCGCGGCCGGCGCCGGTTCGCGCCGCGAAAGGTTTGCCATCAGGTGGTCCCCCGCCGATGGCGGCGCGGGCGGCGGTTCGGCTCGATGCCGCTGGGCGGGCCGGGCCGCCGCGGGCGGAAACCGGCTGCGCAATCGGACCTGCTCCAAGCGGCAGGGCGATCACCTGATCGGACGGTTCAGCCTCCGGGGTCGCTGCTGCGTCAACGGCGTCGCTGGTCGGCAGGGAATCGATCGCAGCCATGGCCACGAGTGGCGGCTCGTCCACCAGCGGTGGATCGACGGCGGCCACTGCCACTGCTCCGGCCTCGGCCATCGCCTCGCTGCCGGCAGCCTCGTCTGCCGCGCCGATCTCCACGGCAGCCGCCTGATCGCCGGCCGCATCGTCCTGCGGCTGCTGACTCATGGAGAAGACCAACGGGCGGAGCCGAGGGGACGGCTTCTTCTCCAAGGCGAAAACCGCCAGCAGGATGCAGAGGAGCAGGTGCCCGGCCAGACTCAGGTACCCAGAACGTACGACCGGACTCCGCACCACGCGGTCGACCCATGGCGTGGCCTCCGGCCCCGGGGCCGCGAGCGGCGCGAATTCGATCGAGTCGGGTTCCATCGAGTCGACCTCGTGGCAGACTTTTCCGATTGGGGAGGGAGTGCCTACGCGGCGGCCCCGACGCCAGCGCAGACGGCGATCCCACGATGCTCACGTTCTTGGGTATCGACCCCTGGTGGCTGGCGGCTGAAGCATCGCCGCGGTGCCACCCTACTCCTTGAAATCCTCGTCAACGCTCCCCTTGCCGTAGATCGGCAGGTGGCGGTAGTAGACCTCGAGGATCATCGTGGCCAGCGACGTGCAGTAGAGACGGCCGGCAGCATGTGCGCCGTGGCCGCCATCCACCCCGTCGTACCAACTGCCCGCTTCGTGCCCCTTCTTCGCCTGGGTGGTCACGAGCATGTCGCGCATGCGGTTGTTCCAGCCCACCCATCGATCGCCTTCCACGTGGTGCAGGATCTGCGTGGCGTAGTAGTCGAAGTAGAGGTCCTTGCTCGGCCCCATCTTGGCGAGTCTGTCGACCCCGCGCTGGAGCGCCGGGTGATCCTTCTTCCAACCCAGGTACATCCTGCAGAGCAGGCCGACGGCGGAGGTCCCGGCGCCGTTGCCCGGATCGGTGTACCCGTAGGTGGCGCCGTCGTCTTGTTGCACGGCATTGAGAAACTCCACCGCCTTCTTGATCGTGAGCGGTGAGACCTGCAGGAACGCCATGTGGCCGCTCTTGAGCGCCATCAACTGCCAGCCCACGGCCGAGGTGTCGCCTGCCTGCTTGGGCGAGTAGCGCCAGCCGCCACCGGCCGGATCCTGAGCTGCCATGATGTAGTTGAGGGCCGCCTGCGCGGGCATTTGCAGGCGGCGGTCCTGCGTCATCGCGTAGCTCTCGGAGAGCACGATGCCGGCCAGCCCCTGTGAATACATGTTGCCACCCGCGGCGTAGGCCTTGCCCTGTCCCTTCACGGTCATGGCCGCAAGGAAGCCGATTCCGGCCTCGATCTGCTTCTTGTAAGGGCCTTCTTTATGCGTGTAGCCGCGGCCGAGGAAGGGGAGCAGGGCCATCGATGTGGCGCCACAGCGATCCGCCGCAACGCCCTTGTCCACGCCATGTGTGCATTGGCCATTGCAACTGGGGCAGGCCTTCAGATTGAACGACCAGCCCCCGTCGGGCAGCTGGTGTTGGATGATCCACTTGAGCCCCGACTCCACGGCGGCCTCGCTCTGGCTGCTGCCGCCGCCGGTCTGGATGAGTTGCTGCCGCATCTTCGTGTCGGTGCGGCCGCCGAGCCCGCCTGCTGTCTTGCCGCCCACGGCACCGACGCTCGAGAGCAGATCGCTTGCGGCGACCGATTCGGAACCGAAGTCGGTCAGTTCAACGGAAATCGGCGCGGCATCGAGATCGTCGGCCGTCGAGACGACCTGCACGGTCTCGACGTTGGCCGATTCAGGCAGCGCGACCATGTCGGTGATTTCTTGCTGCGGCCCCGGGTCCTCCTGAGGCATCTCCTCCTCGAACTCCTCGAAGTTTTCCTCGACCTCCGGCGCGCTGGCCGTGATCATCCGTGGGGCTTCCGGCTTGGGCACCTCGTTGACGACCAGCGCCATCGAGAGCAGCACGATCACGTGAACGAGCATGCTGATCGCCCAGGCGGGCGTCTGCTTGAGCAATCCGCCGGCGAGCGAACGCCGTGGGGCAGTGGTCTCAGCCACCGCAGCTGGCTGCGCAGAGGCTGGTGCTGACGGTGCAGGTGCGGCCGGCTTGGGAATCACCGGGCCGGCCTTCGCTCCGGTCGCCGTTGCGGGCTTGGCTGACGCAGCGGGAACCCGCCCGCCCTGGGCTGGAGTGCCCTGGGCTGGGGTACCCGAATCGGGAGGTGGAGGGCTTGCCATGGCTGTGATTCACTACAGATCGCTGAGCATCGGTCGCTGCTTGGGCCAATCCAAACCTGCTTCCAAAGTTATAGTATCGTGTCGACCGATGGGGCCGCAAACGCAGGCCGGAATTCCGAGGTTTCCCCGGTGCTCACACGGTGCTTCCCCGGGTGGGAAATGCCCGGTTCCGCCCTGCTCCCCGCCTCTGGCTGGCGGCGCGGCCGGTCGACGAGTACGATCCGCAGTCCCACGTCCCAGGAATTTCGGAAGGATTAGGTCATGGCCAAGGGCAAAAAGAGACTCGAAGTGATCCATCTCGTCTGTGCGGAGACGGGCGACCAAAACTACACCCTGCGCCGCAAGTCGGGCGGGGAGAAGCTCAAGGTGAAAAAGTATTCACCGCGGCTGCGGAAGCACACGCTCCACAACGAGAAGAAGAAGTAGAGCGGGCGGGCGTCAGCCGCCAGGTCTCATTCGCAAGGGCTCATCCGCAAGAGGTGAGGATCCTGGCCAGCTGGGCCGACCGGTCGGCTATGGCCGCCTCCAGTTCGTGGATCTGATCGGCTCGACGGCGGAGGGAGGCCTCAGCGTCGCCCTCGATCAGGAGCAGGCGGCATTCCGCCTTTCTTTCGAACCGACCACGGCCTGGTCGCAGCACGACCTCCACCTCGCAGGGTTCGCCCGCCGCCGCCTGCGGAGCGTCTGCGAGCAGGGCAAGAACATCCCGGCCCAGCGGTGTCTCGGTTGCATCGGCCGGCAGCCCCCAGGTCAGATCGCGTGTCGAGCGTTCCAGCAGTCCGTGACGGCAGCGCTTGAGACGCCCGCGGCGGAGAAAGTAGGGCACGTTCACACCATCCCGCCAGCGGGGCGTGGCCGAGGCATCGACCGGGTGCCAGACATGCAGTGACCAGGTGCGGTCGAGGATCGACTCCAGCCGCACGCCCGCAGCGCGGAGCCGCAGGCCGAGATCGTCGTCCTCCTGTCCCCAGCCGACGAACCGCTCGTCGCAGCCGTTCACCGCCTCGAAGTCGCGGCGCCACATCCCACAGTTGCCGCCCGCAAGCCGCGGCTTCGATGGGTGACGGAACGTCGCATGCCACCATGCCTTGCGGAAGCGTTTCGCGAGCAGCTGCCGTTCGGAGGCGGGGGCGAGCGAGGCCAGGTCGGTGCTGGCGATGGTCGCCGTGTCGAGTCGTGCGCTCGTGTCTTCCGGGAGTCGGGCGCAATAGCCCAGCAGAGCCCGGCCGGGGCGGAGACGTTCGAGGTAGGCGGCCACGTGATCGCGGGGCAGGATGCAGTCGCCATCGAGAAAGAGCAGGGAGTCGCTCTCGGTGAGACGGGCGCCAGCGTTGCGGGTGCGGGCCAGGCGAAAGCCGTCGTGGGGCTGCGACGTGAACCGCACGGGAAAGCTGGCTTTGGCGGCGAAGTCGCGGACGAGAGCCGCCGTGCCGTCGGTCGAACCATCGTCACTGATGATCACCTCGAATCGACCGTCGACGCCGGTCTGGGCCGCGATCGACGCGAGCACAAGCGCCAGGTGGCGGGGCTTCTGAAACGTGTTGACGATCAACGCGATGTCGCGGGCGGCGCTCGCGGGATCAGCGTACGTCGCGGCAGGTGACTGGATGGGAGAATCTCCGTTCATGGGTGGGCCAGCCTTCCTGCTGCCCGGGCCACCACCGACTCCAGCAGCGATTCCAAACGGTCGGAGGAGTCGCCACCCGGGAGGATCTCCAGTGCGATCTCCAACGCGAACAGCGGAATGTCGCCCAGCCGTTCGACGCGCAGCTTGACGAGATCCTTGAGCGTGGTCACCACCAGATCGGCATGCAGGCCGGCTGCCCAGTCGTGGAGTGCATGCAGATCGGTGGACGTGTAGGCGTGGTGATCGGGGAACGGGCGAAAGCCGGCCAGGTCGGCGCCGAGGTTCTCCAGTGATGTACGGAATGCAGACGGGTTGCCAATCCCTGCGAAGGCGGCGATCCGAGCGGCTCTCAGTCGCTCGAGTGGCTGCGTGTCTGACGTTGCCGACCGCAGCTGCACCGGTCGATGCGCGGCCTCCAACCAGACAGGCGGCAGGCCGCCCCGGCAGGCCTTGGTGAGAACATGGCGAATCTCGCTGCGACGTCGGGCATCGACCGATGCCGCCCGCGTCAGGACGACGGCCTGAGCGCGGGCGAGCCCGGAGAGCGGTTCCCGCAGCAGGCCGCGTGGGAAGAGATGGCCACCACCATAGGGGTCGGTGGCATCCACGGCCACGATGTCGAGGTCGCGGGCGAGACGACGGTGCTGGAAGCCGTCGTCGAGCAGCGCCACTTCCGCCCCCGCGGCTGCGGCGGTGCGGACTCCGGCGATTCGATCGCGGTCGGCCACGTGCGGCACGGTCGGCAGCAGGATGGCCAGCTCGGCCGCCTCGTCGCTGCGTTCACCGCGGGCGGCCCCGTAGCCGCGGCTCACGATGGCGGGCCGCAGGCCGCGGGCCGCCACTGCCCGTGCCAGCCACGCCACCAGGGGTGTCTTGCCGGTGCCGCCGAGCGTGAGATTGCCCACCGACACAACCGGCACGGACCCGTGGGTGGCCTTCAGGAGACCATGATCGTACGCCGCATTGCGGCAGCCGATCACCAGACCGTAGGGGACCGCGAGCCCGGCCAGGGCAAGGCGTGCCAGCGTCGGCCCCACGCCGCGTGCCGTTCCGTCCACCAGACGCTTGAAAGCCTCGGCGTCGGGGAGCAGGGTCATGTGGGGTTCCTTTTCCGGCGGTGCCGTCGTTTGACGGCACGCCGAGGCGTACCTTAGGCGGCTTTTCCGACACCCGTCAACGCGGAGCGGGCGGATCGTCAAAGCTGCCGATATAATCGACACCATGGCCACGGCTTCACACCCAACCTCTGAGCCGCTTGCCGTCGGCGCGTGGGGCGACGACGGCGAGGCCGACTCCAAGTCGGAACGCTACCTCGCCCGGCGGCTCGCCGCGGCCAGCGCTGACTATAAGGGGGTCGCGCTCACCACGTTTCTGCTGGGAGCCGGCGTGGCGACGCTGCTCTGGATCGCCAGCGGGATTCTGCTGGAGCACTGGATCGTCGCAGGCGGCCTGCCCCGCTGGGCGCGGTGGACGTGGCTCCTGATGGGGCTTGCGGCGATCGTTGCGGCGGGCGTCCGGTGGATCCTGCCGCTGCTGCGGTATCGCGTCAATCTCGTCTACGCGGCGAGGGTGATCGAGAAGGAACATCCCGAACTCCACAACGATCTCGTCAACACCGTGCTGGTCAAGGCGCATCCGGAGGGCAATGCCGCCACGGTCGTGAAGTCGCTCGAACGGCGGGCGGCCAAGCGGCTCTCCGCCGTGCCCGCCGAGTCTGTCATCGATCGTTCTCAGGCGGTGCGGTTGGCCTATGCGTTGGCGGTGCTCGTGGGGCTGGCGTGTGTCTACTCGCTGGCGGCCCCGAAGAGCATGCTCACCACCACGGCGCGGCTGCTCGCGCCCTGGGCCCGCGTGGCGGCGCCGACGAGGGTGAGATTCGAACCGCCCCGATTGCAGTGGCGGATGCCAGGAGAAGATGCGGCTGCCGTCGGACCCGTCGCTGATCGTGACGCGGCAGTCGGGGGCGCTGATGGCAGCGATCCGAACGATCCCAGAAGCATCAAGGTCGATGCCGGCGGGGCCACGCTGGTCCGTGGCCGGCAACTGTTCGTGAGCAGTGCGATCCGCGGTCTGCGACGCGACGAGCGGCCGGTGGTCGTCGTCACGCCCTTGCTCGACACCGGCGCCGTCGATGGTGCGGCGGTGCCATGGCGAGTGGAGATGACACGGGTTGGCGGTGAAACGGCCGCCGGGCAGCGGTATGCAGCCGTGCTGCCCGATGCGACCCGCGGGCTTGATCAGTCGGTGGCGTTCACGATGCAAGCTGGCGACGGGAGGAGCGAGCCGATCCGCGTGGCGTTGGTCGATTCGCCAACCCTTCTGGTCCGCGAGGTGCGGTACGAGTTTCCTGCATACATGCATCGCGAGCGAGAGACGGTGGCGTGGCAGGGCGACCTGCGGGCGGTCGAGGGCACGCGTGTCGTGATCATCGCCGAGAGCAACCAGCCGCTGGAGTCGGCATGGATCGACTTTGGGTGTGATGGCAGCCGTGATCTGAAACTCAAGGTGGGGGCGAGCGATCTGGCACGGGCGAGTGGCTCGTTCGTGCTGCAGATGAATCCCGAACGCACGGCAGCGGAGCATGCGTCTTACAGGCTGGTGTTCCAGCCGCGTGGGACGGCGCTGGCCGGCAGGGAGCAGATCGAGACGGAAAAGCTCGAACACAGGATCGAGGTGCTGGCCGATCTGGCCCCTGAGATCTCCATCGAGGAGCCGCAGGAATCGCCGGCCCGCGTGCCGCCAGGGGCGCCCGTGACGCTGCGGGTGCGGGCGCTCGATCCCGATTTTGGTCTGGCTCGTGTCGGTATCGAGACCCGGGTGCAGGGCGGTGCGTCACAGCCCGAGATCGTGCTGCCGGGGAGCGAGCGGCGGACAGCGTTCAATGGTGTGCTCCAAGTCGTACCGGAGCGGCTCGGTGCGGGGGCTGGCAGCGCGCTTGAATACAGGGGGGTGGCCGTGGACACGCGGCCCAACCAGCCGAATGTGACCCATACGCCTTGGAAGTTGCTGCAGATCGATGCCTCCGCGTTGCCACGGCAGCCGGAAAAGGCGCCGCCGCGGTCGGGCGAGCGAGATCAAGGTCGTCGCGAGGGTGATCCAAAAGAAGCCGGTGGGAGCGGCGCGGGAGAGTCGGGCGACGACAGCGAGCCGAGTCGCGACGACGGGCAGGGTAACAACGACGGACAGGGCAACGACCGTGGCGACGGCTCACCACAAGACACAGCAGACGGTCGAGGCATGTCGAAGGGTGCTGATGGGGAGAAGCAGCAGGACGGGCAGGGCAAAAATCCGGCGGGCGAACAGCCGGAGGGCGGTAAGCCCGAGGCAGCCGGCGAGCAGCGTCCGAACGACGGGAGCGGCCAGAAGCCGGAGCAGTCTGGCGGTGGGCAGCAGAACAAGCCGCAGCAGAAAACGCCGCAGCAGAACTCCCCGCAGCAGAATAGTGGCGAACAGGGGGAACCCCAGCCCGGGCAGCAGGGCGGTGCCGCCAGCGGCAGTCAGCAGGGTGGCAAGCAGCCGCAGCCCGGCGACAACAAGCAGCAAGGATCGTCGCAAGGGCAGGGAAGCGAAGCCGGTGGCGCGAGTGGAACTGGACAGGGCCGTGGCGGGCAGGGAAAGAGCGGCGGCGGGAAGCAGCCTGACGGCGAACAAGCCGATGGAGCGCAGGGAACAGGTGGCCAGGGAATGGGTGGCCAGCAAGCCGGCAAGACGGGCTCAGCACAACAAGCGGGTGGCGATCAGCCGGGGAAAAACACTGCAGGGAAGCGTGGTGCGGGAGAAAATTCACAGGGCGGGCAGGCCGAGGGCCAGCGTGGTGGCGGAAAGCAGGGAGGTGGTCAGCAGCAGCCCCGACCTACGGTGGCTTCCGACGGCACCAATGACGGCGAGGCGATGGAGAGAATTCTCGATCATCGTCGTCAGGCCGGGGGCAACGCATCTGACGGAATGAAGTCGGGCAAGACAAAGCCAGACGGCGATGGTGCGAACGAGAGAGGCGACAGCAAGGCTGGTGAGAACTCATCGAACGAGGGGAAGACCGCTGGTCAAAATCCAACAGGCAAGCCGGGCGAGCGCAACCCTGGTGAGGGTATGTCTGCGGATGGGGAGCCGCAGGCAGGAACTGACGGCGAGAAGAACGGAGAACGGAATCCAGGCGAACGCCAGGGACAGGGTCAGCAGGGCCAGGGTCAGCAGGGCCAGGGTCAGCAGGGCCAGGGTCAGCAGGGCCAGGGTCAGCAGGGCCAGGGTCAGCAGGGGCAGGGTCAGCAGGGGCAGGGTCAGCAGGGGCAGGGTCAGCAGGGGCAGGGTCAGCAGGGACAGGGTCAGCAGGGGCAGGGTGAAGCAGCTGGCCCGAGTGCCGAGGAAGCCGGTTCGGAAAAAGGCGGTCAGCCTGCGGCAGGTGCCGAAGGCAAAGGCATGTCGCAGTCGCAGGGTGACCCCAAGCAAGAGGGCGAGGCCGGCGGCAAGCCGAGCGGCCAGCAGGCGGCGGGCCCGCCGCCTGAAGGAGCGAGCCAGTCGAGCCCCGTGGGCGGTGGCGGATTGTCTGAAGGAGCAGGCACACCGACGGGTGGAGCATCCGCTCAGGGGGCTCCGCCTTCCCGAGAGACGGAATGGGGGGCACAGGAGTTGGAAAACGCGCGCAACGCGGCCGATCTCGCCCTCGAACACCTCCGCAAAACCGTGGAGTCGGGGCGGACCGATGTCCTCGATGAACTCGGATGGAGTCGCGATCAGGCCCGTGCGTTTCTCGAGCGTTGGGAGACGATGCGGCGGCAGTCGGAAAGTCCCGATGTGCAAAAGCGGGGAGAGTTCGAGCGGGTGCTCCGCAGCCTGGGACTGCGGCCGGCGGGCGTGCAGAACTCCCGCGATGTTCCCGCCGATGCCAAGGGTGGCCAGGCCGAGGGGCGCCGCAGCCGGCCACCGAGCGACTATCGCGAACGGTTCAAGGCATTCATGCAGGGGACGAGCGGCGAACAGGATGGCGGTTCCACACAGGATGACAGCTCCAAGCCGGTCAATGGTGGCAAATAATGCAGTCGAGTCAGCATGGACAGCTCTTTGAAGGCCCACGCTATCTCGCGGCATTCGGTCCGAAGCGGGTGCCGCACTGTTTCACCGACGTGCTCATTCTCGGCGGTGGTCTGGCTGGGCTGCGAGCGGCGTTGGCCGTTGATCCGCGGCTGTCGGTGACGGTGGTCACGAAGGACGACCTGCAGAGTTCGTCGAGCCAGTGGGCGCAGGGTGGCATTGCCAGCGTCGTCGATCCGGAGGACCGCTTCGATAATCATGTCGCCGACACGCTCACCGCCGGTGGTGGGCTCTGTCACGAAGACGTGGTCGATTCCGTCGTCCGCGAGGCTCCGGCCCGGATCGCCGAACTGATCGCCTGGGGCACGCGGTTCGATTCACATAATGGCAGCCTGGAACTGGGTCGCGAGGGAGGCCACAGCCATCATCGCATTGTGCACGCCCTGGGCGACGCCACGGGCCGCGAGGTGATGCGGGCGGTGATCGAGCGAGCGAGGGAACTCGAGAATCTCGAGGTCTGGCCCGAGACCTTCACGGTCGATCTGGTCACCCACGAAGGGGCGTGTCGCGGGGCGCTCGTCTGGAATCCCGCGCATGGCAAGACGCTCGTCTGGGCCCGGCGCACCATCCTCGCCACGGGGGGCGCCGGGCAGCTCTACCGCGAATCGACCAATCCGCCCGGCGCCAGCGGCGATGGTATGGCGCTGGCCTGGCGGGCCGGTGCGGAGCTGCGCGACATGGAGTTCATGCAGTTTCATCCGACGGTGCTCTACATCGCGGGCGGTGCCCGCAGCCTGATCACCGAGGCCGTTCGAGGCGCGGGCGCGTGGCTGGTCGATCGCGACGGCCGGCGGTTCATGCCCGACTTCGACCAGCGGGCGGAGCTTGCACCGCGCGACGTCGTCGCCAGAGCGATCACGGTCGTCATGCACCGCACGCATCAGGCCAACGTCTTCCTCGATCTCTCCCACCTCGATCCGGCGATGGTGCGGCGGCGGTTCCCCGGCATGGCCGAGATCTGCGGCAAGTTTGGGCTCGATCTGACGCGGGATCGGATCCCGGTGCGGCCCGGTGCCCACTACATGATCGGCGGCGTGACCGTCGACGCCCACGGTCGCACGACCATTCCCGGCTTGTTCGCGGCTGGCGAAGTGACGTCCAGCGGCCTGCACGGCGCCAACCGGCTGGCCAGCAACAGTCTGCTCGAAGGCCTGGTCTACGGCGCCCGTGCGGGAGAGACGGCCAGTGTGGAGATTCTCGGTGAGGATGGCGACGGGCACGAGTTTCGGGTGCCGGCCATCGGAAATCCGCGGGCCGTCGATGGCAATGGCACGGGGGCCGTGACGGAGAACAACGGCGTCCTCGACCTTGCCGACATCCGCAATTCGCTGCGGGCGCTGATGTGGCGGCACGTCGGCGTGGAACGCGAGGGAGGCTCCCTCGCGGAGGCGTTCGAAACGGTCGAGGGCTGGTGTCGCTATGTGTTGCCACGCCAGTTTGCCGAGCCGCAGGGCTGGCAGCTGCAGAACATGCTCGAGGTGGCGCGGCTGATGATCCGAGGGGCGATCGAGCGGCGCGAGACCCGCGGCGTGCACTTCCGCAACGATTTCCCAGACACGACCGCCGAGTGGCGTGCACATATTGGCTGGCAGCGCGGCCGGCCGCAGCCGCTGGCCTCGCCCCTCGAGACCGAGGCGGGTGCCGCTGGGGCATCCTGAGAAGATCGCAGCGAGCCGACTCCCCGGGTTACTTCGCGGCCGGCCTGCCGGCGAACGGCTGGGTGGCCGCCGCATGGAAAAACCCTGCCGCATTTGCCACCTGCCAGAGCAGGATCGCGGTGGTGACCTGAACCTTCCGAAACAGTCCGCGATGTTTCCGCAGATGCCTCGGTAGGCGACGCAGCAGGCTGATGTGGAAGTTCATGTCTTGGGCCATGTTCCCTGATCCCCGCCGCCGTCGCTTGGCCTGGTAGACATAGGCACCGCGGCCGTAGCGGTAGTGCAGTCCGAGAAACTGCCTCAGATTCTGGGCGTGGCGATGTTCGATCGTGGCTGCTGTCGCCAGCCGCAGCGGCCGACCGCTGGCCCGCCAGCGGTCGCAGAAGTCGCGATCCTCGGCGCCCGCGCGGAAAAATGAAGTGTCGAAGCCGTCGAGTTCGGAGTAGGCGGCGCGGCTGCAGAGGATGTTGTTGCTCGTCAGAAAGTAGGCGGATGCCTCGTCAGCGTTGAAGTGCTCGTAGACCAAGTCGATGATCATCTGGCTGGTCGTGGCGAAGAGGTCATCCGTGAGACCATTGAACGTGACGCCCCCCACGAGCGCGTCGGGGCACTGCCGGTGCGTGGTGACGAGCGACTCGAGCCACGAGGGCGTGGGGAGACAATCATCGTCGGTGAGGGCGATCAGTTCCCCGCGGGCTTCCGCGACGCCGCGGTTGCGGGCGGCCGACGGCCCGGCATTCTGCTGGCGGATGACGCGGATCGTGGGGCCGACTGGAGACTTGGCCTCGGACGGCACGACCGGCTGGGGGCTGCCGTCGTCGACCACGACAATCTCGAACGTGTCGGCGGGCATCGTCTGGCGGGCGAGCGCAGCGAGGCACTCACG
>CANHYS010000026.1 GCA_947464585.1 Planctomycetaceae bacterium
CGACGAAGGCCGAGATGGGCAAGACGCCGAAGCAGACCCGCGGCTGGGACGATCCGGCCGGCATCACGCGGGCCCAGCGGCACAAGGAGGAGTCGAGCGACTACCGCTACTTCCCCGAGCCCGACCTCGTGCCGGTGACCGTCTCTCAACAACAAATAGCCTCGCTCCGTGGTGAAATGCCCGAGCCGCCCGTGTCGCTCCGCAAGACGCTCGCGTCGAAGTGGAAGATCTCGCCCTACGATTCCGACGTGCTCGTGAATCAGGGCCGCGAACTGGTCGACTACTTCGAGGATCTCGCCACCCGCGTGGGCGAGGGCAAGGTGGCCAGCAACTGGATGCAGCAGGACGTGCTCCGCATCCTGAATGAGACCAACGGCACCGTCGCCGCCTTCCCGATCCGGCCGGCGGGTCTGGCCGACCTGATCGGCCGCGTGATGAAGGGCGACTTCGACACCAGCCGCGGTCGCGAGATCTTCGCGGAGATGGTGACCAGCGGCCGGCCGGTGGACGAGGTGGTGGCGAGCATGGGCATCTCGGCCGTCAGCGACGACGACGTGATCGCCCTCTGCCGCGAACTGCTGGCGGCCAACCCGAAGATCGTGGCCGACGTGAAGAGCGGCAAGGAGCAGGCCGCCGCCGGGCTGATCGGCCAGGCGAAGAAGAAAAACCCGAACGTCAATCCGGGGAAGGTGCGGGCCACCTGCATCGATCTGATCCGCGGAATGGACTGACGGCCGCAGTGGCACGACTTCGGAGCATGGTCACAGCGGCATGACTCGCGTCGTCACGCTCACCACCGACTTTGGCTCCGGCAGCGGGTATGTGGCCGAACTGAAGGGCCGGCTCCTGCATGCCACGACTCCGTTCACGCTCGTCGACATCTCCCATGACGTGCCGCCGCACGACATCCGCGCCGCCGCATGGCTGGTGGGGCAGGGCTGCCCGGCGTTTCCATCCGGCACGCTCCACATCGTGGTGGTCGATCCCGGCGTCGGCACCGACCGCGGTCTCGTCTGGGCCCGGCTGGGCACTCCTGAATCGCACCAGGAATTTCTCTGTCCCGACAACGGCGTGCTGGCGCTCGCGCATCAGCGGCTGCCGCTGATGGCAGCACGCAGGCTCGACGTGCCGCCCGACGCGGCGGCGACCTTCCACGGCCGCGACGTGCTCGCGCCCCTGGCTGCGCGGCTCATCGACAGCCTGAACCCGGAGTCGCTGGGTAGTCCGCTCGACACGCTGGCCACGTTTTACTGGCCCTCGCATGTGGAAACGCCCACGGGCATCCAAGGCGAAGTGATCCACATCGACGCTTTCGGCAATCTGGTGACGAACCTGCCGGACTCGCTCGTGCCGCGGCTCCACTCAGCCGGCCGGCTCCGCGTGGGCACGCATGAGATCACGACCATCGTGCGCACCTACGGCGAAGCTGTGCCGGGCACGGCAGTGGCGCTCGTCGGCTCACAGGGCTTTATCGAGGCGGCAATCGTGGAGGGCCGTGCCGACGAACGGTTGAACGCCCGCCTCGGTACGCCGGTGGCCATCGATTCAGAAGCCCTCCGATCGCTCCAGAGCGAGGGCAGAAGCGTGCCGAGCGCGAGCTTCCCATCCACCGACCGGAAGTGCTTTCCCTGAAGGGCATCCTGGTCGGACCCGCTCCGAAGGGCCAGGCGTTGTTGGCACTCAATGCATCTCGACGGCGCAGGTGCCAAGGCCCGCTGCGTAATAGTTGAACTGCACGTTCGGATGATCGGCGAGCAGCGACATGGGAACGGCCGAGTCAACGATGCGTTTCGAAATCATCAGGGCGGTGAGACGCTGTCCAAGCGGATTGTCGTGCACGCCCGCCTGCCAGATCGAGACTTTCTCCGCCTTCCAGGTCTGCACAGGCCCCACCGTGATCGCCTTCTGCGGAACCATCGTGATGTTGCCACCGCCGCTCGTGCGGGCATTCTGCGCCAGCGTCACGGGGTGGAGATCGACGACCCGCGTCCCCAGCCGTCGATACTCTTCCGCGGACGGCGGGTGGTTCGCGTATTTTCCGTCACGGCGGACCGGGTCGTTGAACGCCCAGTGCTTGATGTCCCCCTGGCCGCCCTGCATCACGGCGCAGCGGGCTGCTTCCCAGCTTGCCTCATAGGACTCGACGTCGCCCTTTGGAAAATGCAGGTTGGCCTCGGGCATCCGCAGCTCAGGCCGTATCCGATCGAAACACAATTCGCGATCGGCCCGTTCAAACGAAAGCGGATGCGTGACCGGCACCTCGCGGCCATCTTCATACCACTCGTCCATGCCCCAGAAGTGGGCGTGCCGCAGGTCGATGCCGAGTTCATTGACGAGCCGCGCCACGAGCGGAAGCTGCTCGGTCGGTCCGATCGGCCCGCAGATGCCGACCGGGTCATCGGCGGTCGCCTGCTTCCAGGCGGTGATGTATTCGAGGGCCTCGGCGAGATAAAAGTCTTCGAGGGTGTCGTAGAAGACCACACGGAATCCAGGCCGTGAGAGCCTGCTGAGGCTGTCTGCCGTGAGGGCCGCCGCATCGCGGATGATCTCGGCATCGAGGGTCGTGTAATCCCACCAGTCAGGGGCGATGCGACTCAGTGAACGGGACATGGAGCGTTTCCTTCGGTGAGGTGGTGGGAGTCAACAAGAGTGATGGAGATGAATGAGTTGGAGAGCCATGGCGACTGGGCGTTCATCAAGTTGGTTCGGTGATCGGAAATCGCTCACTGCCGGCATCGCGGCGCATCGCGGCCGGCGTCGCCCCAAGATGGCGGCGGAAGAGCGTGGTCATGTAGGAGACCGAAAGAAAACCAGCCCGGGGCGCGATCACTTTCAGGGGAAGGTCGGTCGTGGTCACCAGTCGCTGCGCCTCCGCGAGCCGCACCCGCAGGATCTCGTCGTGGATCGAGTGCCCGAGCGCCCGGCGGAACCGGTCTTCGAGCACCCAACGAGAGAGGCCGCTTTCGCGGACGACATCTCGAATCCCCACTCGTCCGCACGCCCTCTCGCCTACGAAACGGATCACCGAGGCAATCACCGGATCGGCAACGGCGACGGTCTGCGTCGAACGGCGAGCGATCACGCCGATCGGAGGCACCTTGATTCTCTCGGGGCGGCTTCGTGATCCAGGGCGGATCTTGCCGCCAGACCGCCTCATCAATCGATCGAGTACGCGGGCCGCCTCGAGCCCGATCCGTCGCGCCGCCTGCCGCACGCTCGACAGCGTCGGGTCGGAAAACTCACAGAGCAGGTCGTCGTCGTCCACTCCGATCACGGCCACGTCGTGGGGCACGCACAAACCTGCCGTTCGGCAGGCCTCCAGAATATGCCGTGCGCGAATGTCGTCACAGGCCATGATTCCGACCGGCATGGGGAGCGAGGCAATCCACTGGACCAGTTCATTCTGCAGCGACTGCCACTGCGTGGCCTCGTGCCCCGCGATGAACGCCTGACACGATTTTCCCGCAGCTCTCACCCGCGCCATGAACGAGCGGGCTCGTGCCTGCGACCACACCGCCGTCGGCGACGGAGGCAGGCCGTAAAAGCCACACGATTGCAGTCCTCGGCCCAACAGATGCTCGGCTGCGATCTCCGCAACCCGTGCATTATCGGTTTCAATGTAGGGAATTCGGGAGGCCGGGTCGTAGTAACCGGCTCCTCCACCCACGGCGACGACCGGCACGCCCGCGGCCTCGACCGCGCGGGCCACGCGTTGGTCGTCAAACGAGGCGATCAGGCCGTGCCCCGCCCATGTCTGGAAGTCGGGTAACCGCCGAGGCTCTTCCTCCTCGATGTACAACCGCCAGTTGCCGGCTTCGCGGGCATACTGGGCAACTCCTCGGGCGATTTCGCGATCGTAGGGCAGCGACGGATCGACGATCACGCCAACCAAGAGGTCGCTGCCAGTGGCCTGGCCTGATCGCTTCCGTGATGCCCGCACAGCCTTTCCCATGAGGGCATTGTGGTTCACCGATCGGGAGACCGCAACGTGACAGCCCCCCGCCAAGCGTCACCTGCCACGCGCCTTCACGTGATCAAAACAATCGCCAGATAGATCAAAACAAAGGGGCACGACCGCCGCCTTCCTGCCACACCGACATGTTCCTATGATGGTCGGAGGGTACCATAGAACGGTCGGCTCGAGGGATTCCTCGCAGACTTTTCATCACGCGGGCTGTGGGCAAGGGAGATGAACCATGACAATTCAAAACGTGACCGCTCGTAGGTATCGGCGGGAGACGGCTGGCACGAAGCGACACGGATTCACTCTCGTCGAACTCCTCGTCGTCATCGCCATCATTGGCACGCTCGTCGGTCTGCTTCTGCCGGCGGTGCAGGCAGCCCGCGAGGCAGCGAGGCGGAGTGAATGCCAAAACAAACTGCGGCAACTCGGCGTGGCTCTGGCCAATCACGAGTCAGCACGCCGACAGCTTCCCAACGGTGCCGATGGCTATACCTGGACGAGCGGTACGACCAACGCCAGCATGCTGGTCAAAATCCTTCCGTTCATCGAACATCAGGACTTGTATCAAAGGTGGGACTTTACACTGCCGGTGAGTTCGTCACCGAACAATGCGGTCGCCAACACGCTCATTCCCCAATTGTTCTGCCCGACGTACACTGGCGCGAAGCAAGGGGGCGCGGGGTACATCACCAGCAGTCTGACCTGTTACGCAACGTGCTACGTGGGCGTCTTCGGCTGGCATGCGACCGATGGCCGGGCGCTCACGAGAACTGGTCTCGGCAGCCAACGTGGCGCGTTTTTTATCGACAGCAACACCAAGACAAAGGACATCACGGACGGCCTGAGCAAAACGCTGGTCTTTGGTGAGTTTCGCCCCGACTTTCTGCGGGTGCTGAGCCCGACGTTCTACACAGAGACCGGGTCGGAGGCGATTGGTCCCAACGGCCGGTGGAGTCCTTGGGCGGCAAGTATCTTCTTGGAAAATATCGGTTCGGTGAAAGGCATGAAGTATTCGCCGAATCAGGTGTTCGCCCCCTATAACGCGCGAACGAGTGATGTGTGGCCGCTGCCCTTCAGTTCCGGGCATCCTGGCGGCACGTCGATGCTGTATGGGGATGGTGCCGTCACATTCGTATCGGACAACGTTGACATTACCGTGTGGCGGAATCTCTCCACGATCGCCGGCGGCGAGGGCGACACGAATCTCTGACCGGCGGGCGGTGCCCTCCTTGACCGGTTCGCGGATCTGGTACGCGACTTCGTTCAATCAAAAGCCTCGCCACACAGATCAAAACAAAGCGGCATTACCGCCGACTTCCTGCCCTACTAGACTGCCCGTATAGTTATGGGGGTGTGAGGGGACGTGCGGACCGCAATTCATTCCCTCGCCGGATCGTATCGCGTGGGCCTAACGCCAAGGGAGATGAACCATGCCCATTCAAAACGTGACCGCCCGTAGGTATCGGTGGGAGACGGCTGGCAAGAATCCACACGGGTTCACCCTCGTCGAACTCCTCGTCGTCATCGCCATCATCGGCACGCTCGTGGGCCTGCTCCTGCCGGCCGTGCAGTCTGCCAGGGAAGCGGCGCGGCGGTCGACCTGCACGAACAATCTCAAGCAGCTGGGGCTTGCGCTGCACAACTATCACGATGCGCAGAAGAGATTCCCGCTCTCATCGTGGTCTTCTCTCGTCTCCGGCGCATACAGCTACGATGGGCACACGATCAACACCTGGCTGCTCCCCTACGTGGAAGAATCCGCCGTCTACAGCAAGCTGAATCTCGACGTGCCGTCGAACTCTGCGCCCAATGCAGCGCTGCTGATAGGCCGCAGATGGGGTTTTCAGGCCTGCCCCAGCAACCCGAATGCGACGACACTGGGAGGCTATGACGGCGGGTGGATGTCGCAGGGCGCCTCCTATATGCCCTCCGCCGGACCGCGGTCGTACGGCAACTGGAGCACCAACGACTGCGGTGCTGCCGGCAGCCCCTCCTACTGCATCGAAGGATCAATGGTCGACAAACAATCGGGCATGTTCGGCTACGGCAATAGCGTGCCGGGCTGGAACACCACGAACCCGTGGTATGTCCGCATCAAGGACGTCACCGACGGCACCTCCAAGACGATCGCCTTCGGCGAGGTACTGCCGCAAAATAACATGTACTTCGGCATGTGGGCGACCCAGGCCCACGCCTTCGCGACGTCCTACAGGATCAACAGCAACCTGCGGCAGGTCACCGTCACGGGCAACATCCCGACGGACGGCTGGCCGAACGGTCTCATCCACAACTCGGGAATGGCGAGTTCGCACTCGGGCGGAGCACACGCGATGATGGCCGACGGAGCGGTCGCTTTTCTGAGCGACAACATCGACTTCAAAACCTTCAACTACCTTGGGAATCGGCGTGATGGTGCCATTTTCGACGCGTATTGATTTCCCGATTCCCAAAGGACTCTGCATGGACGCGAGCGTACGTGGTTTGCCCGCTCATAGTGTGCCCAATCGCGCTTTGGCTTGGTTGTTTGTTCTCGGTTGCGTCCTTGTGATTGCGGGCGGCTGCGGCTCGGGCGTACGGCCGATCGACGGCAGCGTGCCCGTTTCGGGCACCGTGACATTCAACGGCCAGCCGCTCGAGCAGGGCATGGTGCGGTTTGCGCCGGAGGGCGGCGGCAAGACCCAGCCGGCCACGGGCCAGATCAAGAATGGAAAGTTCACGATGCAGACCACCGCATCGTCGCCAGGCGTGGTGGCAGGGAAGTACAAGGTGAGCATCATCAGCAACAAGCCGTTCACGCCGCCGCCTCTCAAGCCCGGAACGCCTCCCGACTCCAAAACAAAGCTCGAGCCGGAGAGCCTCATCCCCAAGAAATACAATGACATCAAGACTTCGGGGCTCGAGGCAGACGTGACGGCCGCCGTCACGGCGCTGACGTTCGCCCTGCAGGGCGAGTGATTGCCGACTGTCTTTCACAACTGCCCCCCGCAACGCAAGCAGTCACGCACGCAACACCCGAATCCCAGAACGCCCAGTCGAGAGACACAACTCGTCAGACCAGCCTTTCTTGCTGCAGCTTTTTCTTTCCTCTTGATTCAGGAGGGCAGTCCGTGTTTTACGAAATACCTCATTACGAGTCGCCGACCCGGCCCGGCCATCGGGCCAAGGCCGCGTTCACCTTGGTCGAACTCCTCGTCGTCATCGCCATCATCGGCACGCTTGTCGGCCTGCTCCTGCCAGCCGTACAGGCAGCGAGAGAGAGCGCCCGCCTCAGCCAGTGCGGGAACAATCAGAAGCAACTCGCGTTGGCGTTTCAACTTTATGCCGATGCGAAGAAGTCGTTCCCGCCGGGATCTGGCTACGCTTCGAGCCAAGGCTCCATTGGCTGGACGACACCTTTCTCCGGCTTACGGTCCACCTGGTGGCATTACCCCATGCCCTTCCTCGAGTTGAAAAGCGAATACGACACCATGATCCGCAGAGGAGGTCCGTGGAACGCGGTCCAGACGAATTCAGCCAGCGACTTCACGAAAAACGCGCCGCCCGCGGCACGCTGCCCTTCCGATCCGATCGGTGGCAAAAACAGGACGTGGGGCGCCGCCGGGGGCGGAGCAGCCAGCGATGTTGCGTCGGGCCAAGGATTTCATGGTAACTACGTCGTCAATGCAGGCTCGACCAAGTTTTACAACGGCGCCGCAAATGCGACGGACTCTCAAAATCTGAATGGCGTCTGCTTTTCCATGTCGAAGATCATGCCGAAGGACATCATTGACGGGTTGTCGAAAACCGTGGTCGTCTCCGAAATCCGGCTGGTTGAAGATGCCACCAAGGACGATATGCGTGGACGTTATTGGAATGGCTGGGATCCGTCCATGTCATGGTTCAGCACGCTCTATCCCCCAAACACGACCAATCCGGATCGATATCAGTGGAGCAGTGATGCGATGCTCGCGCCCGCGGTGGCAAACAGTTCTGATGGTGTCATTTCGGCGCGGAGCGCGCATCCCGGCGGTGTCAACGCAGCCTTTGTCGATGGCTCGGTGACGTTTATCTCCGACAGTGTCGATTCGACGGTCTACAACGCCTATGGCTCGCGCAACGGAGGCAACTGAGCGTGAAAGGCATATCTCCGACGCTGTCATGGGTGGAAATGCTTTCCATTGCACTCCTCGCAATGCCCTTGCTCGCTAGTCTTTCAGCCTCTGGCTGTTCCAAGCCGGGTCGGCCCGGATACCACACCGTCACGGGGCGCGTCACGTTCGACGGCCAGCCTCTCGCAAACGGTTTCGTGCAATTCGTGCCTGTCGGTTCGAAAGCATCGCCCGAGTCGGGCCGGATCGCGAATGGTCTGTACCGACTGGAGTCGACGGCCGGAAAGATGACTGTCCACATACTCTCCACCCGGCTGACCGGAAAAATGGATCCTGTCATGGGCACTGCTATCGAGGAGATGTTCATCCCTCAACGGTACAACTCCAAGTCTGAACTCACGGCGGAAGTCGTGGCCGACAAGGCCAACTCGATCGATTTCAGCCTGACATCTCAATAGCGGATCCTGCCGCTGGCAAACAACCGCCGGTGACCTCCACCTTCCGAGAGCGCAACCATGAACTCCCGTCGCGGCCATACTCGTCAAACCAACATTCCTTTTCTTTTCGCGTAACTTCACACGTAGTCCATGCTTTACGAAATACCACATCACCGGTCGTCCGCCCGGCCAACCCATCGAGCCAAGGCCGCGTTCACCTTGGTCGAACTCCTCGTCGTCATCGCCATCATCGGCACCCTCGTCGGCCTGCTCCTGCCGGCGGTGCAATCGGCCCGCGAGACGGCGCGGCGGACGGCCTGCTCGAACAATGTCAAGCAACTTGCCCTCGCGATGCATAACTATCACGATGCCAACGGTCGCCTGCCGTTCGGATTCGGGCTCCACGGCGCAGAACCATGGAAGGTACCCGTCAACACGTCCACTGCCACACCTACACCCACTGCAGGACACATCTGGCAGTGGAGCGGCTTGTTGTACACCTTTCCATACATCGAGGAGCAGGCGGCATACACCCGGGTCAACCCGATCAGGAACAATTCGACTCATACAACGAGTGGTGAACCCATGGTGATTACCGCCTTGCTGTGCCCCAGCGATAGTGCTGCGGTTGCGTCATCGGGTCGAGGCAACAAGAACTACATGCTCTCGTCGGGTGACAAATACACGTACGGCACATCTCCGTCCCAGAATGATCTGCGCGGTCTGTTTGGGTATCAAAGTGGTGTGAAGTTCAAGGACGTTACCGACGGACTCTCGAAGACGCTCATGCTCTCCGAGTGCCTCCGGCCCAACGACGCAGGAGTCTCCGCGGTGCCCGGGATGACCTGCTCCACCTGCACGTCAACACAGTTCTCACCCGTCAACGACCGGGCTGCTCAGATAGTCGACAGCACGACGAGCCCGTCAGGGTGCTGGAACCGTTGGAACGGGAGTGGCTATACAGCCTCCAATCTCTTGTCGGTGCCACGCCACGCGGGCAGAGGGATGATTTTCGGGTACCCCGGGATGGCCATCTTCAACACCATCCTGCCGCCGAATGGTCCGGTCTGCGCGAGCGATGGAGGTACGACCGGGATCCAACCGCCGCGGAGTGGTCACCCCGGCGGCGTGACCGCCGCCTTGGCCGACGGGTCTGTGAAATTTATCGTCGACCAGATCGACAGCGGTGGCCTCGGAAACGAAATAACGACCGTCTCAGGCGGAGCAAGTCCCTACGGTGTGTGGGGAGCCCTCGGCACAAGGGCCAGTGGCGAGAATGCGGGAGCCGACCTGTGACGATGTTTTCACGGGTAAGCCGTCCTGTTTCGGCCAGTCACGCATGGAACATGCGTGCCCCGCTTCGATGCCTCTCTCTCTTTGCCATTTCTGTTACCGTTGCGAGCTTCGGCTGTTCTCGACCGGCCAATAAGTGGGTGGAACGCCGGCCGCCGACATTTCCTGCGTCAGGAGTGGTGACGCTCGACGGAACGGCTGTCGAAGATGCGTTCGTGGCCTTCGACTCGTTGAACCACAACCTTACGGCAGTTGGTCGTACTGACGCTCAGGGAAGGTTTGTGCTCAAGACATTTCAGCCCGGAGACGGCCTGGTGGTGGGGGACCATCGGGTACGCATCGAGAAGCGCGAGGTGACCGGATACAACGCCGAAGGCCTTCCTCTCGGCGAGGTCAACCGGCTTCCTGAACGATATGCAGGCAAGTCCTCTGGGCTTCAGGCAACGTCCGAAACGAAGTCTGGCAATAGCTTTCAATTCGATCTGGTGAGCGGAAGTCCTGTCTCGAAGTGAGTGCGATGGCCGTCAAGCATTGCGACGCGGGCAGATGAAAACAGTGGATCGCTTTCGCCGGTTATTTGCTCGTGATCGAAAGAAACGCCGCATGAAGCGAAAGAAGTTAATGCTGCTACAGACTCTTCGTTCAGCGGAAGTGAACCTATAATGAGAATTGCCGCTCTGGCAGTCTCTCCTTCCGCCACACACACGCATTCCGGAGTCGCATCATGAATTCCCGCCGTAGCCTTTTGCGTATAGGAGTCGGATTCGCCGGCTGCCTTGGACTCTCGCTTGGCGACTATGTCGCCATGCAGGCCAAAGGTCAGCCCGCCGGCAACACGACCGCTGCGGACCCACTCAACCCGGGGCTCGTTCCGCCCCCTGTCAAAGCCAAGTCGATCATCCATATCTTCCTGCCCGGAGCTCTCTCGACCCACGAGTCGTGGGACCCGAAGCCCGAGGCTGAGTCGGCCGTCCGTGGCGAATTTAACGCAGTGCAGACCGCGATCCCCGGCGTGCAGTTCTCTGAAACCCTCTCCAAGACCGCCAAGGTCGCCGACCGCCTCACGCTGCTCCGAGGCATGTGGCACAGTGAGTCGGCACATGAGCGCGGCGTGGAGACGATGCTCACCGGCTGGCAGCCGAGCCCGGCGATCACCTATCCCTGCATGGGCAGCATCGTGGCCCACGAACTCGGCGGCCGAAACAGTCTGCCCCCCTATGTCTGCATTCCTAGAACGTTTGGCACGGCCGGCTACCTCAGCGATATGTACGGCCCGTTTGCGGTGGGCGGCGACCCATCCCAGCCCGGCTTCCGGGTGCAGAACCTGGCGCTGCCAAAAGGCATCGACGCCGGCCGGTTTGCCCAGCGTCAAAAACTCCGTGCGGCTGTCGAGGAGCGGTTTGTGGCGATGAGCCATGATCCGGCTGTCGCCGCGATGGAACAATTCTACGCCGATGCCTACGGCATGATCGCGGCGCCCGCGGCCCGCGATGCCTTCGATCTCGACAAGGAGTCTATGACGGCCCGCGACGCGTTCGGCCGCAACGCCGCTGGACAGGGATTCCTCTTGGCCCGCCGGCTCGTGGAGGCAGGTGTGCGTTTCGTCACCGTGCAGTACGGCAGCTGGGACCACCACGGCAACCTCCGCACGGGTATCAGCGGACAACTGCCGCAGTTCGACCAGGCATTCGCCGCTCTCATCGCCGACCTCGCCGCAAGCGGCCTCCTTGCCGAGACGCTCGTCGTTGTCTCCTCCGACTTTGGCCGCACGCCGCGGATGAACGCCGAGGGGGGCCGTGACCATTGGACGAAGTGTTTTTCGGTGGCGCTTGCCGGGGCGGGGCTGAAGCCCGGCTATGTGCACGGTGCC
>CANHYS010000027.1 GCA_947464585.1 Planctomycetaceae bacterium
GAAGAGAAGGCCTCCTTCAAGGCCGAGGGCATTCCCTTTTACTTCTGACCCCCAATGCCACGCTGGCTCGCCCATACGATCGTCGTCGTCCTGTTCGCGGCGCTCATCGCGCTGGCGTTCTCGCGGGTGAACTATGCCTGGAACTGGGCGGGTGTCTGGGAATACCGCCAGAAGCTGCTGCAGGGCTTCGGTGTCACCGTCGCCCTCAGTCTGACCTCGCTGATCGTCAGCACCCTGATCGGCATGCTGGCGGCGCTGCTCTTGGGATCGAAAAACCCTCTGCTGGAAGCGGTGGGCCGCGTGTATGTCGAGCTGATCCGCGGCACGCCGCTGCTCGTGCAACTGCTGATCGGTTTCTACGTGGTGGCAAGCGCCGTCGGCCTGGACAACCGGTATGTCGTCGGCGTGCTCCTGCTCTCGCTTTTCAGTGGCGCCTACATGGCGGAGATCTTCCGCGGTGGCCTGGCCGCCATCCCGCAGACGCAGCGTGATTCCGCGCGGGCCATCGGTCTCACGCCCTGGCAGTCGTTCCGGCTCGTGATCCTGCCGCAGGCGATCCGCCTCGTGCTGCCCGCCGTGGCGGGCCAGTTCGTGTCGCTCATCAAGGATTCGTCGCTGCTCTCGGTGATCGCGGTCTCGGAATTCACGCTCGCCGCCCAGGAGGTGAATTCGTTCACCTACTCCACGCTCGAAAGCTATCTGCCCCTGGCCGCCGGCTACCTGCTGCTTACGCTTCCCCTCTCGGCCGTGTCGCGGCTGCTCGAGCGCCGCTATCGGTATGAGGCGTGAAGGCCAGAAAGCATGAAGATCGTGCATCATGAATCTTGAGATCAGCGGCCTCTCGCAGCGTTTCGGTGCGACCACCGTGCTCGACAGCTTGGACCTGCGCACAGGCGATGTGCGGTCGCTCGTGCTCGTGGGTCCTTCGGGGGGTGGCAAGTCGACGCTGCTGCGGATCCTGGCAGGACTCGACTTGCCGGTGGCCGGCAGCGTGGCCTTCGACGGCGTAACGCTCCCGCGGGATGAGCCGTCGCTGCGTGCCTATCGACGGACGGTGGGCACGGTCTTTCAGGCCTACAACCTGTTTCCCCATCTGACCGCGATGGACAATCTGCTCCTGCCGCTCGTGCACGTGCACGGCCTGTCGGAGTCGGAGGCGCGGGCTCGCGTCAGGGAGCCGCTGGAGCGGTTTCATCTTGCCGAACACGCTTCGAAGCGTCCTGCCGAACTCTCCGGCGGTCAGAAGCAGCGGATCGCCATCCTCCGGGCGCTCGTCGTGCAGCCGAAGCGACTGTTTCTCGACGAGCCCACCTCCGCACTCGATCCGGAGATGACGGCCGAAGTGCTGGAGATGATCGGTGAGTTGAAGGATCTGGGCACGCAGTTCGTGCTGGTTACCCACGAGATGGGATTTGCGCGCCGCGTGGCCGATCTCGTGGCATTCGTCGGCGACGGGCGGGTGCTCGCCCACGGTCCGCCGGGCGAGATCATCGACCGTTGCGACGTGCCGCGGGTGCGCAGCTTCTTCGCGAGAATTCTTCCATAGTTTTTCCAAAAAGGAAGAGTATGCAGCCAGAGCGAGACCAACCTATGACCCACCCACACGAGCCGATCGATACGTCGCGGCAGGCATTTCTCGGTTCGCTGATCGCCGATGCCGTGGCAATGCCGGTGCACTGGTACTACGACCGTCAGGCGCTGGCCCGCGATTACGGCACGATCACCGACTATCTCGCTCCGAAGAATCCCCATCCCGACAGCATCCTCTGGCGATCGAGCTACACCGCTGCCAGCCCGAAGACCGACATCCTCCGCGAACAGGCTGCATACTGGGGCCAGCGTGGCATTCACTACCACCAGTTCCTCGCCGCGGGGGAGAACACGCTCAACCAACAGCTGGCCGTCGAGCTCTTCGAAATGGTTCGCCGGGATCGCGACTACGATCCCGAGCGCTGGCTCGACCGCTACACCGCCTTCATGCTCGCGGCCGGCAAGCACCGCGACACGTACGTCGAGGAATACCACCGCGACTTCTTCACGAACCTGGCCGCTGATCGCAAGCCGATCAACTGCGGTGTGCGGGACGTGCATATCGGAGGGCTCGTGCCCGTGCCCGCCCTCGTCGCGGCGTTCGGACCCCGCCATCCGGATTTGCGACGGATCGTGCGGCTCCATGTCCGCCTGACGCACAAGGACGACGAGGTGCTCGATGCGGCCGACACGCTGACGAAGATGCTGATCCACGTCTGCCAGGGGGAAGACCTCCGTACCGCGATCCTCGACCATGCCAATGGGTGGATCTCGGCGGCCAAGGTTCGCGACTGGGAACGCCACCCCGACGACGTGGTTGTGGGAAGGGTCTTGAGCCCGGCCTGCTACATCACCGATGCCTTCCCGGCGGCCCTTTTCCTGGCCTGGCGGCATGCCGGCGATTTCGCGGCGGGCGTCTGCGCCAATGCGCAGGTAGGGGGCGATAACTGCCATCGGGGCGCGGTCGTGGGATCGCTCCTTGGCGCCAGCGCCCCGATTCCCCACCGGTTTCTGGAAGGCTTGCGGCTCGGTGCTAGAGTGTCGGGATAGATTTTTCCTACCCCGGTAATCGATTTTTCCTACCCCGGTGCTTGCCCGAATGAATCCGATCGCGTCCGCCGCCGCCCCCGCTGCCACCCATGCCCGCTTCGCGTCCCTCTCCGAGCCGCTCGTGCCGACGAAAACGGTGCTGCTGACCGCCGATCCGACGGCCGCCGACCCCGTGGCCGCCAAGCGGGCGGAGATCCGTCGCTATTACCACCAGACCAGCGAACTCTACGACCGTCTCTTCTCGCTGATCCGCGACGATGCATCGTATTACGAACGTCACGAACCGCTCCGCCACCCGCTGATCTTCTACTTCGCCCACCCCGCCGTCTTCTATGTCAACAAGCTGATCGCGGGCCGGTTCATCCCCCGCCGGCTCGACCCGCGGCTTGAGGCGATGATGGCCGTGGGCGTGGACGAGATGTCGTGGGACGACCTCAACACCGCCCACTACGAGTGGCCTGAGGTGGCGGCCATCCGCGGCTATCGCGCCGCCCTGCGGGAAATGATCGATGACTTCATCCAGGCGATGCCGCTGGAACTGCCGATTCGGCAGGATTCGCCTGCCTGGATCATCCTCATGGGCATCGAGCACGAGCGAATCCACCTGGAAACGTCGAGCGTGATCATGCGGCTCATGCCGCTCGCTGAACTGCGGCACGGCAACGAACTGTCGTCTGAGGAGCAGTCGCTCTGGTCCACTTGCGAGAGCATCGGTCCGGCGCCGGCCAACGAATGGCTTGCGGTCGCGGCCCAGACCGTGCGGCTGGGCAAGCCCGACGACGATCAGACTTTCGGATGGGACAACGAGTACGGCATCGAAGAGGTCAGGCTCCCCGCCTTCAAGGCCGCGCGCCGGCTCGTCTCCAACGCAGAGTTTCTCGCCTTCGTCGAAGACGGGGGCTATGCCCGTGAGGAGTGGTGGGCTGAGGAGGGCCGCGGCTGGCTGCACTACACGCGGGCTGAACACCCCAAGTTTTGGGTGCGGCGCACGGGCGGGAGCGGCTACTTTCAGCGGAACCTGCTCAACGAGATGCCTCTGCCGCTCAACTGGCCCGTCGAGGTCAACTGCCTCGAGGCGCAGGCCTACTGCGCCTGGCTGGCTGCCCGCACGGGGGAAAACGTCCAACTGCCGACCGAGCCACACTGGTATGCCCTGCGTCACACGCTGCCGTCGGCGGTCTCCGCCGACCAGCCGGACTGGAAGCGGGCACCGGGCAACATCAATCTGGAGCACGGGGCGTCGAGCATGCCGGTCGATGCCTTTCCGCAGGGAGAATTCTGCGACGTTATCGGCAACGTCTGGCAGTGGACTCGCACGCCGATCATGCCCTTCAAGGGGTTCGAGGTGCATCCGCTCTACGACGATTTCTCGGTGCCGACCTTCGACGGCCGCCACAACCTGATCAAGGGTGGTTCATGGATCTCGACGGGCAACGAGGCGCTCGCCAGTGCCCGCTATGCCTTCCGCCGCCACTTCTTCCAGCATGCTGGGTTTCGCACGATTCTCGAGGAACCGGGGAGCGAGGCGGTGACCGAGGGGTCGCGGCTCTATGAGACTGACCAACTCGTCACCCAGTATCTCGAATTCCACTTCGGTCCAGAAGCCTTGGGGGTGCCCAACTTCCCGCGGGCCTGCGTGGAGGCGGCCGTGCGGCATGTGCCGGAGGACCGCCGCCGGAAGTGCCTCGACATCGGCTGCTCCGTCGGAAGGTCGGCGTTTGAATTCGCCCGCTTCTTCCAGCATGTCGACGCCGTCGACTTCTCGGCCCGGTTCATCCAGTCGGGCGTGCGGCTGCAGCAGGGCAGCGACCTGATCTACGAGATTCCGACCGAGGGCGAACTCACGCTCTCGCGGACCATCTCTCTCGACCGAATGGGGCTTGAGGAAGTCGGCTCGAGGGTGCTCTTCATGCAGGGGGATGCCTGCAACCTCAAGACGATCTACGCTGGCTACGATCTCGTCTTCGCCGGCAACCTCATCGACCGGCTCTACGATCCCGCCCTGTTTCTCGACGGGATCGCGGCACGGATCCCGGCGGGGGGGCTGCTCGTGATCACCTCCCCCTACACATGGCTCGAGGAGTACACGCCGAAGGCCAAATGGATCGGTGGCCGGCGTGAACATGGCGAGCCGCTCACCACGCTGATGGGACTTACGCGGTCGCTCGAGCCGAGGTTTTCCCTGGTGCACCGCGAGGATGTCCCGTTCGTGATCAGGGAGACGGCGCGGAAACACCAGCATTCGGTGGCGGAGATGACGGTCTGGCGCCGCAATTGAGCGGGGCACGCCGGGTGTGCTAGCATCGGTCTCGGAGGGCGGTGCCCAGGAAATGCTCTCGGGCCGCCTCCAGTCACGCAGCCCTTCCTTGCGGCGGATGGATCATGCCGACAGACGCTCCTTTCGATCCCTGTAGACAGTGGCTCGGCATCGATGCGGTTGATCTGGGGAATGCCCGCCTTGTGCTGGGCGTGTCGCCGCAAGAGGCCGATCCGTTGGTTGTCCGGCGGGCAGCCGAAGCCCGCCTGAATCTGCTGCGTGCTATTTCACCGGGCCCGTTCGCGATGGCACGGGCAGGTCTCATCAAGCGGGTTGAGGAGGCACGGGAGAAGCTGCTCGCGGAGATCGCCGCCATCCCGCCGCGGCCCCAGACCGGCGCCGCTGTCGCGTTTGCCATGCCCACGCCGCCATCGCAGAGGGCCGCTCCTCCGGCTGCCGTGCCGGCGATGCCGAAGGGACAGGGAGTGGTTCCTGGCGTGCCGCCCATCGTGCCGGCTGCCGGGCCCCCTGTGCCGCCGCCGGTGCCTGGTGGGGCGTTTCCAAGCGATGGCGGTGGTGTCGAGGCGATCGCCATCCGCACGACGGTGTATCGGAAGAAGACCCCGGTGGCAGGCATCGCCCTGACGGTGCTGGCGCTCTCCGGCTTGGCCGGCTGGCTCGTCTACTACAGCGCCTATGGGAAGCTCAAGGATGGAAAGCCAAAGAATCCGAAGTCTGTCGAGCGCCAGTCAGCTCAGGTCGAGCCGACGGCTGACCCTGTCAGACCTCCGCAGAGGATGGCGCGACGTGCCGACAAAGACGACGACGCTCCGGTCAATCCCGCATCCGATCGCGCCGTGTCGACGAGCAAGCCACCGTCGCCAAGAACGGAACGTACTCGGCCGTCGCGGCCCAAACCAGAGCCCGAAGACGAGCCAATGCCTGCAGAGGAGTCAGAGGAGGCAGGAAAGATGGAGGCTGCCGTGCCTCCGCCAAAGCCAATGCGCAAGCCCGCGAGCGAAATGCCGGCTGAGATGAAGCCGGCTGAGATGAAGGGTGTCGCTGAAAAGCCAGAAGACGACAAGCCTGCCGATGACCCGCCTGCCGAAGCGATGGCAAAAGAAGACAGCCGACTCGACGCCACGCTCGCAGAGACGCTCGAATCGCTGCGACGCCAGGAAGACGACACCGTCACGCGGCTGTTGGCGATGGCGTCCAAGCAGGCGGGCGGCGACGACGCCAAGGAGCGTGTGGCCAGTTGGAAGCTTCTGGCCACGTATTACAAGGGGTTCCTCGACTTTCGCGAGAAGGCCCTGTCCGCGGTGAAACCGGGCGACGAATATGACGTCAAAAATCAGAAGGTCGGCGTGGTGGAAGTGGATGACGAGAAGTTCATCTATCGTGTCGCTGGTGGCAACAAGACGGTTCCCCGCGACAAGATCCCGGCTGGCATCGTGCTGGCGATCGTGATGCAGTGGTTCGACGAAAATCCAGCCAACGATCTCTACATCGGCGCCTATCATCTCGCGAAGCCCGAGCCCGACCCGGAGCGGGCCCGCGAGCATTGGGAGCAGGCCCTCGCTGCGGGGGCGGATGCTTCCGGCCTGCTGCCCCTGCTCGACGATCCGGTGTTTGCCAGGTCTGAGTAGGGTCCTCCGCTCAGAGCATGGCTGCGAGCAGACCGCGGAGGTCCTCCGTGGCGAGTTGCACCGGATTGCCCCGCATGCTCGCTCCACCGGAATTGTCGGCCAGCCAGTCGATCTGATCGGCCGTGATGCCTAGTTCCGACAGCCTGCGCGGCACGCCCGACGCCAGGCACAGCCGTTCGATCCGCTGTACGAAGGCGTCCGCAGCGGCTGCCACATCCCGCGGCGCGGAAGGGTCGATCGCCCGCTCGAGCAGGGCGAAATCCTCTCGAACCGCCTCACGGTTGACCCGCAGTGCAGCGGGCAGCATGACCGCACAGGCCACCCCGTGCGGCGTGCCGCATGCGACGCCAAGCGCCGCCGCCACGCCGTGTGCGAGGCCGAGGCCCGAGTTGGTCAGCGCGAGCCCAGAGAGCAGCGCCGCATGACTCAGTGCCGCCCGATCAGCCGCCCGGCTGTCGGTCCAGCGTTGCGGATCATCGCCCGCGGGCATCGGCGTCAACAACCTGGGCAGCGAGTGCAGCGCCCGCGGCAGCGATTCGAGCACCAGGCACCGGGGCAGTGGCTTCGCGAATCGGCACACGAACGCTTCAATTAATTGCGTGATGCAGTCGAGCCCCGACGCGGCGATGGTGGATGAGTCGCACGACGCCGTCAGGTCGGGGTCGACGAGCGCCGCCCGCGGCACCATCATCGGGCTTCGCATGCTCTTCTTGAACCGCCGCCGTGGGCAGGAGATCACGGCGTTTCGCGTCGCTTCCGCGCCGGTGCCGGCCGTGGTGGGCACCGCGACCATGGGCAGCGGCCACTGTCGGATGGCGAGGCCGCGGCCGACCCCCTCGAGGTGATCGACGACGAAGGTGTCGAGATCCATGCCTGTTCGCTGGCCGAGGGGCATGTTTGTCGCCAATGCCGCCAATGCCTTGGCCAGATCGATGGTCGACCCGCCGCCCACCGCCACCACCACAACGCCGTCGAGATCCTCGTGCTGCAGACCGGCGAGGGCGGCAGCCAGTTGGTCGACCGTTGGCTCGCCGGTGCTCCGGGCAACGACCCGGGACTCGATCCCGGCGGCGGAGAGGCTGGCATCGATCCGCTGCCGCGCCCCGGACCGTTCGAGACTCCCGGTCCCTCCGACGATCCAGGCCCGCCTGCCGAGAAGTCCGACCGCTGCGCCGATCTCGTCGATCCTGCCGGCGCCGAACCGGATGAGCGGCGGCGCAAAAAAATCGTAGGCAGCGAGGGAGTCGTCCATGGACCGTTGCATGCGGTTATCATAGCCTGCCTAACCATCATGACCGATCCCCTTGCCATACCCGTCTGCCCGCATCCGATCGTGGGCTCGATCCGCCCGCCGGGATCGAAGAGCATCACCAATCGGGCGCTCGTCTGCGCGGCGTTGGCCCGCGGCGAGAGCCTGCTGACCGGGGTGCTCGACAGTCAGGATACGCGGGTGATGGTCGCGGGCCTGGCGGCCCTCGGCATCGGGCTGAGCGCTGACTGGTCGCGGGGCGAGGTCCGCGTGGCGGGGTCGGGGGGCACCGTGCCGGCCGCCGAGGCGACACTTGATTGCGCCGCCAGCGGTACGACGATTCGCTTCCTCTCGGCGGTCTGTGCGATCGGTCACGGCACCTATCGACTGGACGGCACGCCGCGAATGCGCAAGCGACCCATCGGTGATCTGCTCGAGGCGTTGCAGTCGCTCGGTGTCGACGCCACCGCCGAGAGCCCCGGGGGATGTCCTCCGGTGGTGATTCGCTCGCGGGGCTTGCGTGGCGGTGCGGCCAGCGTGCGGGGCAGCACGTCGAGCCAGTTCGCCAGCGGGCTGGCCATGGTGGCACCATGCACGCCGCAGGGCATGCAGATCCAATTCGCCGGCACGCTCGTCTCGCTTCCCTATCTCGACATGACACGGCGTGTGATGGAGGCCTTCGGTGCGAACTGCTCGCCCGAGGGAGACCGTGGCTGGCGGATCGCGTCATCGGGCTACCATGGCCGTCGCTATGCGATCGAACCCGACGCCTCGGCGGCCAGCTATTTCCTCGCGGCCGCTGCGATCACCGGCGGCAGCGTGAGAGTGGAGGGGCTCTCACGCCGAAGCATGCAGGGCGACGTCGGCTTTGCCGATGCGCTCGGCCGCATGGGCTGCACGGTCGCATGGGATGACGGGACTGATGAGTCGATCACGGTGACCGGCCGCGCGGTCCGCGGTATCGACATCGACATGAACGCGATCAGCGACACGGTGCCGACGCTCGCGGTCGTGGCGCTTTTTGCAGACGGTCCGACCACGATCCGCAACGTCGCCCATATCCGCGACAAGGAGACCGACCGCATCGGTGACCTTACCTGCGAGCTCCGCCGCCTGGGCGCCACGGTCGTGGAACATGCCGACGGACTCACGATCGCACCGTTCACGCACGCGGGGGCGGATTCGTCTGGGCCGGACGGCACAGGGCTCCATGGCGCGACCGTGAAGACCTACGACGATCACCGCATGGCGATGAGCCTGGCCCTGGTGGGGCTGCGGGTGCCGGGGGTTCTCGTTGCCGATCCGGCCTGCGTTGGCAAGACGTTCCCTGACTACTGGGACCGTCTGGATGCCATCACTCGGGCGTGACACCCAGCATGGCCGCCGCACGTTCGATCAGTTCGTCCACTCTTGAAGCCTGGGGTCGGCCACCTGTGACGCGAGGCGCCGTGGTGTTGTCGCAGGAGTCGGTGGCGATGAATCCGCCGCCACAGTGCTGGCAGTAGACCCGCTGGCCCAGCAGCATCACGCGAATGCGCAGGTTGCGACCGCAGACGGGGCAGGATTGGTGGTAGCAGACAGGATTGTCGTGCTCGTGAATCATCTGATTTCCCCCACGGCTGATTGATGGCGGCGGAATGATGACGGATGGCGAAAACGTGAAGCGGTCCGTGGCCCGAAGGAAGGGAATTCTAAATCCACAGTTCCCTTCCGGCAATTCCGGGAAAGATGAGAATTCTGCAAGATACGTGTGAGTTTCGCTGGACCTTGCCGTTGGGCCGCTATAATCCCGGCAGGTGAGGGAGCGGGCAACTTTTCCCGGCCGCTGTCGTTGAAGGCTGGAAGGGTGTCTGGCTTTGTCGCCATCCCCGCGCTTTGAGCACGTTTGCCACGCCGCCGGTTCTTGCCATGCTGTACCGTCCCTGGCTGATTCCGCTGGTGGTTCTCTTCTGGTGCGTCAGCAGCGGTTGGCTGCTGTTGGCGAAGATTCTGCCTTCGCTCTCGCCCGGTGCGCCGCCAGGGTATCAGGCGCTCTATATGGCGGAGAACCGCCTCATTCCCGTGGCATGGACCGTGCTTTGGAATGACCAGCCGCTGGGATGGGCGACGAGCCAGTCGGAACGTACCGAGGCAGGGGGCATGGAGGTGGAGAGCCTGCTCCATTTCGACAGGCTTCCGATCGACGAAGTGCTGCCGGCGTGGACCAAGTTGCTGCTGCGGCAGTCGTTGACGCCCGGAGTGTCATACGCCCTCGACGCGCGGGGCCATCTGACGATCGACCCGCAGGGGGATCTCCGGTCGTTTCAGTCGGTGGTGAGCCTGCCGGCCACCGCCGATCGGGTGTTTCTCAACGGCAGGATCGACAAGGGCGAGGTCACCGTCGACGTGCGGGCCCACGGCATGAACTATACCGTCTCCCGGCATCTGCCGAGGCAGATCACGATCGGCGACGAACTCTCGCCGCAGGCGACGTTGCCCGGGCTCTATCACAACCGTCAATGGACGGTTCCGGTCTACAGCCCGCTGCGGCCCGGCCAGGCCCCGATCCAGATTCTTCACGCCAGGGTTGCTGGCGAGGAATCGATGTTTTGGGACGATAAACTGGTGCGGGTCGATGTGGTGCACTACCGGGATGATCCTGCGACGCACCGCGAGCCACGCTGCCGACTGTGGGTCGATCGCAGCGGCCGGGTTCTGAAGCAGGAATCGCTGATGCTTGGCTCGAAGCTGGTCTTCCTGCGGCGGTCCGACGAGGCCGCCGTAGACCTGATCAGCAGCGTCACGATACCGGCCGATGATGGCGAGGCCACTGCCGGGAATCTCGGTCAGGAGAAACCATGATCGAGTTCGACCACGTCACCCGCACCTACGGGCCCAAGCCTGCCGTCACAGATCTGAGTCTGTCGATCCCCCGGGGCGAACTCTTCGCTCTCCTGGGGCCCAACGGGGCGGGCAAGACCACAACGATCAAGATGTTGGTGGGGCTGCTACGGCCATCCCGCGGTGCCGTGCGTATTTGCGGGCATGATCTGGCGAAAGAGGCACGCAGCGCCCACCTGCACACCGGCTACGTGCCCGACGAGCCCACGCTGTACGACAAGCTCACAGGCAGGGAGTTCCTCTGGTTCATCGCCGACATGTTCGGCATGCCGCGGCATATCGCCACGCAGAAGATCGATCGGGAGATCGACCATTTCGAGCTGGCAGAATTTGCCGATGACCTCGCGGAGAGCTACTCGCTCGGCATGAAGCAACGGCTGGTCTTCGCCGCCGCACTGCTCCACGATCCCGATGTCCTCGTGCTCGACGAGCCGATGGTAGGGCTCGACCCGCGGAGCGTCCGGATCGTCAAAGACCTTCTCAAGACACGCACCCAGGAGGGCATGACGGTCTTCATGTCGACGCACACGCTTGCCATGGCCGAGGAGATGGCCGACCGGGTGGGCATCATGGTGCGAGGTCAGTTGCGGTTTCTAGGCACCATCGCCGAACTCCGCGACCACATGGCGGTGGAAACGACGAACCTCGAGAATCTGTACCTCGAGCTCACGACCGCCAGGCCGGACTCGCCATGAGCGGCACAGCATGGTGGAGCACGACCGGTCGCGGCACGCACTGCGGTCCCAGCCGTTTGATCCCTGCGGAGGCGGAATCCCGGGTGTTGTCGAGGCTGCGGTCCACGATCGCGTGGGAGACGCTGCGGTCGATGCTGTCGGGGGCGCGGCTGCGGCTGGCTCTGGTGGTTCTCCTGAGCGCGGTCTTCTGGGGGTC
>CANHYS010000028.1 GCA_947464585.1 Planctomycetaceae bacterium
AGTCGGAAAGTTACTGTCTGCAAACCAGACAGCGCCGCCATCAGGGCCGTTGAACTGGCCGAGGTACGGGTCCGGGGCGTCTGTGTTGTTGTACGACACGGATCCGCTCACGGAGAGAAACCGCAGCACGCGGCCGGTGCCGGAGGCGAGCGTTACGGATGGCGGGAGCGCGCCGGCGCCGTTGGGATGTGTCGCGCTGGCGGGCGGTACCGATGTGCTGCCGGAGAGGTAGATGTTCGACTTGGAGTCGACGGTCACCGTCGTCTGTGCCTGTGCCTCAGGCTGAATACCATGGAGGCAGGTCCATGCCGCCAGAGAAAAGGCCAGGCGACCGATACCATTCCACGTGAGGGAGGGAACGGAGCGAATCATGGTGGACCTCCTTTTGTGAGATCGGCCACGATTTGCGTGTCGAGCCGTCATCATGCGACCCGCCCGACCGGCACGATCGCCCGGAAGCGTAGTCTGGCACCGGGCGCCCGTCAAACCATGGCCGGTGAGAGATTTCCGACATCGCATCCCACAGCACGCGTACCAACTGGGTCGCTCCTGAATCTCCGCTGGGTCTATACTCACCGGGCACCCGCAGGGTGACTGCGGCAGCTTTGTACCGGATTTGGAGTGATCCACATGAAGGCAGTCATGCGTTGGCGATTCTTCTCGTTCGCGGCGATGGTTCTTGCCGCCCTCTCCCCGGCCATCGCGGATGATTCCCGGCTCGAGCTCCGGCCGCACGACCATGTGATCCTCATCGGCAACACACTGGCCGAGCGGATGCAATACTTCGGGAATTTCGAGACGCTCCTGCACGCGCGGTTCCCCCGGCAGGAACTCTATGTCCGCGACCTCGGCTGGTCGGCCGATGAGCTCACGATTCGCCTGCGGTCGCAGGGGTTTCGCGACCACGGCAGCAACCTCGTGGACCACGCGCCCGACGTCGTCGTCGCGATGTTCGGATTCAATGAGTCGTTCGCCGGGCCGGCGGGCGTCGAGAAGTTCGCAAAGGATCTCACGGCTTTCGTGAAGGATCCCTACTCGATCGACCGCTACAACTCGCCCGGCGGCGGATGGGACCGGGGCGACGGGGAGACCGCTGCCAGCCGCGGCGAAAAGCCCATTCGCAAGGTCGTCCTCGTCTCGCCGATCGCCCATGAAAACCTGAAGCGGCCAGGCCTGCCGGATGGCTCGGAAAACAACGCCCGCATCGCCCTCTACACCGAGTCCATGCGGACGGTGGCCGCCCGCGAGGGTGCCGTCTTCGTCGACCTCTTCACGCCCAGCCGCGAACAGATGGCAAAGTCGGCGAAGCCTTGGACGATCAACGGCATTCATCTGAACGAGCATGGTGATCGGGAAGTGGGCCGGATCCTCGACGCGGCGCTCTTCGGCCCGCGGCCTGACAGAACAACGGTCGATCTTGCAGCCTTGCGTGCGGCCGTGAACGAGAAGAACCTGCAGTTCTTCTACGACCATCGCGGTGTCAACGGCTGCTACATCTATGGCGGCCGGAAGAATCCCTACGGCACGGTAAACTTTCCGGCTGAGTTCAAGAAGCTTCGGGCGATGACGGCCGTCCGCGACCGGCGGGTCTGGGACGTGGCCCAAGGGAAGCCCGTGCCCGACAGAATCGACGACTCGGCCACCGGCGATCTCACGCCAGTCGAGACCAACGTCAAGACACTCGCCCCCGCGACCACCCCGGAGGAGTCGCTGGCGAAGATGGAGATCGAGGAGGGCTACGAGGTGAATCTCTTCGCCTCGGAGATCGAGTTTCCCGAACTCGCAAACCCGGTGCAGATGACCTTCGACGCGAAGGGCCGGCTCTGGATCGCCACGATGCCCGGCTACCCGCAATACATGCCCGGCGTGCCCGTCAGCGACAAGATCCTGATCTTCGAAGACACCAACGGCGACGGCAAGGCAGACAAGCAGACGGTGTTTGCCGACGGCCTCCATCTGCCCACCGGCCTCGAGATCGCCGACGGCGGGCTCTACGTCGCACAGGAGCCGAACCTCGTCTTCCTGAAGGATACCGACGGTGACGACAAGGCCGACGTCCGCGAGATCGTGCTCGACGGGTTCGATTCGGCCGATTCGCACCATGCGATCGGCGCCTTCGCGAGCGATCCGGGCGGCGGGCTGCTCATGGAAGAGGGCACGTTTCATCAGACGGCGGTGGAGACGATCCGCGGTCCGAAGCGGTGCTCCAATGCGGGCATCTTCCGCTACGACCGCAGACGCGAGCAGTTCGACGTCTTCGTGTCGTATGGCTTCGCGAATCCGTGGGGCCAGACGTTCGACCGCTGGGGACAGTATTTCGTGGCGGACGCCTCGGGCGGCGCCAACTATTTCGGCACCGCCTTCTCCGGCGACGTCGACTATCCGCAGAAGCACGCCAGCCTCAAGCAGTTCCTGCAGAAGCAGTGGCGGCCGACCTCGGGCTGCGAGTTCGTCAGCAGCCGCCAGTTTCCCGACGACGCGCAGGGCAACTACCTGCTCAACAACTGCATCGGTTTCCAGGGCGTCCTCCAATACAAGATGCGGGACGACGGCGCCGGGTTCGCGGCCGATCCCGTCGATCCGCTGCTCAAGTCGAGCGACCCGAACTTCCGGCCCGTCGATCTGGAGTTTGGCGCCGACGGCTGCCTCTACGTGGTCGACTGGTACAACCCGCTCGTCGGCCACATGCAGCACTCGCTTCGCGACCCGAATCGCGACCACTTTCACGGCCGGATCTGGCGAGTGAAGGCGAAGGGCCGGCCGCTCGTCGTGCCGACGAAGATCGCTGGCGAGCCGACGAACAAGGTGCTCGATGCGCTCAAGGTCTACGAAGACCGCACCAGGTATCGGGCCCGGGCGGAACTGCGGGCGCGTCCGGCCGCCGAGGTGGCTCCCGCCACGGAAAAGTGGGTGGCCTCGCTCGACGCAAAGGATCCCGAATACCAGCACCACCTCGTTGAAGCGCTGTGGGTGTATCAGGGGCAGGACGTCGTCAACGAATCGCTGCTCGACCGCCTCCTCGCTTCGTCCGAGCCGAAGGCCCGCGCGGCGGCCACCCGCGTGCTCTGTTTCTGGCGCGACCGCGTGGGCGACGTCTTCGGCAGGCTGCGGAAACTCGTGGCCGACGAGCATCCGCTGGTGCGGCTGGAGGCTGTGCGGGCGTTGAGCTTCTTCCGCGATCAGGAGGCGATCAACATCGCGATCGAGTCGCTCGTCATGCCGCAGGACGACTATCTCTCGTATGTCTTCCGCGAGACGATGCAGACGCTCTCGCGGCGGGTGCCGGCGGTGACGGCGGGCGGTGCGTCGGGGTCGGCCCGACCGCTCGTGACGCTCATCGAGAGCGGCCGGCTACCGGAGAACCGCATGGGCGATGCCGTTGGCATGCTCCTGCAGCGCGGCGGCCCCGACGAAATCGGCTGGCTGTTCGCCGAGTTTATCGAGCCGAAGAAGATCAACGTGAACCAGCGATCCACGATCGGTGCCGGCCTCGTGCAGGCGGCGGTCGAGCGCGGCATCAAGCCCGCCGGAAGCCTCGCCGCCCTGCAGCCGATCCTCGAGGGGCCCGACCGCGGCCTCCAGATTCAAGCAATCAAACTTGCCGCGGCCTGGCGTGAGAGTTCGATGATCCCGGCGTTGCGGATGCTCGCCACGGGAGAACGGGCCGGCGGCGAGCAGCAGCGGCAGGCAATCCTCGCGCTTGCGACGCTCGGCACGCCCGAGGCGAAGGCCACGATCGAAACGCTCTGTGCGATCGATCGGCCGGAGCCGGTGCGTCTGTTCGCGATCGCGGCACTTGCCAGGATCGACACGGGAGCGGCCGCCACCCGCGCGGCCGAAGTGCTCGCGGCGGCCTCTGCGCAATCGCCCGCCGCGGCAGGAAAACTGCCGACCGAGATGCTCGACGCCCTGCTCGACCGTCGGGATGGTCCGGCGAAGCTCGCCGCGGCGCTCTCGGCCCGGCCACCGTCGGCCGACATGGCAAAAATGGTTTTGCGGCACATGTATGCCACCGGCCGCACGGAGCCGGCCGTCGCCGACGCGCTCACCAAGGCCGCTGGCATCGCGGCCAACCCGGCGCCGCCCTCGCAGGAGGAGATCGTGAAGATCGCGGCGGAGGTCGTGGCGAAGGGTGATCCGGCCCGCGGCGAAGCAGTCTTCCGGCGGGCGGAGATCGCCTGCATGCAGTGCCATGCCGTCGCGAAGGCCGGGGGTAACATCGGGCCGGAACTGTCCGCCGTGGGATCCATCTCACCCCCGGAGTACATCGTGGCGTCGATCTTGAACCCCGACGCGTCGATCAAGGAGGCCTATGTCACCCGGAACGTCATCACCGACTCCGGCGAGGTGCACACCGGCATCCTCGTCGATCGCGATGAGCTGCGGGTGCGTCTGCGCGATGCGACCGGCAAAGTGATCACGATCCCGACGGCTGAAATCGAAGAAGAGGTCGAGGGCAAGTCGCTGATGCCGAAGGGACTGACGACGTTTCTCACGCAACAGGAGTTCCTTGATCTCGCCCGCTTCGTGTCGGAACTCGGCAAGCCGGGCCCCTACGCGATCCGCTCGACGCCGACGATCCAGCGTTGGAAGGTGCTCGAGAATCCGCCGGCCGAACTCGCCAAGGCTGCGGCCGACGCGATTCCCGCGGACGATCTGTTCGAGAAGGTCGTCCTGAAGGGACCGGGCCTTCGCTGGAAATCAGCCTACGGCAAGACCGCCGGAGGCCTGCCGCTCAACGAACTCGTCGCTCCCGGCGGGTCGGGCCTCCAGCCGGTCTGGCTGCAGGGTGAAATCACCGTCGATGCGGCCGGCCCGGTGGACCTGCGAATCTCGGCCCCCGAGGGCACGGCCGCTTGGATTGGTGGCTCACGGATCGACCTCGCGAAGACGGGCTCGGTGACTCTCGAGAAGGGGGGCAACAGGCTCACGCTCCGCGTCCCTGCCATGTCCGGCACGGGGCAGGAAGTGAAGGTCGAGGTCCACAAGACGAAGGACTCTCCCCGCCGCGTCGAAGTCGCCGGCGGATCGTGAAGAAAGGTGCCAGCCACCACATCGGGGGTTCGTTCTCCTCGAGGGCCAACCGCCATGGATCGCATAGATCTCATATCCAGTGAGCTCGTCGAATCCCTCGCGCAGGCCACCGCCGCCGACGATCAGTTGGCCATCCTGCGATCCGCCTTGAGCGTGGAGATGGTGCAGCCCGACCATCGCTTCGATCCGGGGGCCTTCTACTTCGTCATCGGGGCCGCGAGCAATTCCCTCATTCAGACGCAGTCGCCGGCGGTCGTGGATGGGCAGTTGCATTTTCGCTCCTGCATGCACGACACCCCGATGAAGCCGCTGTCGCTCGATCGACTGCAGGCAGCGATCGAGCGACAGCGGGTCTATCTCGTTCAGCAGAAGCCGGTCGATCCGGCTGAACGCGACCAGATCCTGGACGTCGGCTCACTCAGCCAGCTGATCGACGCCGCCCAACGCAGCGGACTGGTGCCGGGCATCGCCACCATCATCCAGGTCCGCGACTGTGAATTCCGGCTGGGCCGCTACCAACAGGCGCTGCAACTGATCGAGTCGCAGTTTCAGTCGTTCCAGGGAAGGGCGGCGCAGCGGGCACAACAACTGGCCCGCGAAGACGTCGACATCGCAGCGGGCCGCATCAAGATGTCTGGCAGGGAGCTCCAGATCAAACGGCAGCGTGACAGACAGCAAACCCAGGCCGTCGACCGCGCACGCACGCGATTCTCGCGGGTGCTGGAGGGCCTGCGGACGCTCGTCAAGCGCGGCCTGTGACCGTGCCGCGACGAGGCCGCGAAGCGAGGTCATTCCTTGAGGCCGGGCACGCCGACGGCTTTTCCGTAGGCGGCGATCAGGTCGGCGAGCGATGCGTCGAACGACGCCTTGAGGCTCTCGTCGACCGACATCCCCTCCTTGATGCCGCGGACGAACGACGCAAACCGTTTTCGATCGCGGGCCACCATGAATTTCACGAGACTCGACGCGATGCCGTATTGCACTGCATCAATGTGATGGTCTGGTCCCACCGCGAAGAAGGTTGCGCCGACGCTGCCCCCAGCCTTCATGAATTCGGCCGCGCGGGCCTCCTTCATCGGCACCTGCCGGCAGGTCGGCACGACCTGCGTGCCGACCCACTCGGCGATCCCCTCGTTGAGCCAGTTCGGCAGGGGTTCCGGCGACATCCAGCGGTGGTTGAAGCCGTGGCTGGTCTCGTGGACGAGCATGTGGGCGAAGGCAGACTGGTCATTGCCCCGATGGCAGGCCATCACCACGCGGCCGTCGCTCCGCTGGTGGCACAGACCGTGTGCGCCCCCGGTCTCGACCTTCATGAACCGCGGCTCGAAGGCGGCGAAGTCCTCCTCACGGAGAAAGGCGATCACCAGACACTTTCCCTTCCAGACCGGCTCTCCCCGCGGGATGCCGTAGAGATCGCAGAGAAAATCGTGCATCGCGTCGAGCTTCGCCATGTATGGCGCCATCTGCGCGGCCGGGATGTCGGTGGCGACGAGAAACTCGTGCGTCTGGCTCACAGCGAGCGCCGGAAAGTCTTTTCGCACCTCGGCCACGAAGGCCTCAAGTTCCGCGACCTGCGCGGCATGTTCCTCGGCCGTGAGCGACGGCCATGGCTCGACGCCATGCGCCTGCATCCGCTCCCGTGACTCCGCCTGCTGCTGGTCGTGGATCTCCCGGGCGCGGCGGCTGCGGGCCAGCGCCGTGCTCGATGCCTTGGTGTCGGCCTCGTGGATCGTCTCGCGGCCTGCGATGATCCTGGCGATCCCACTCACGGGCACGCTCATCGTCTTCGACTCACCCTCGGCACGCAGGCGGATTGCCGTGGCCCGGTCGCCGCGGGTCGTGATCCCCTCGAGCACGGGCCGTACGAGCCGTTTGCCCGTGCCCAGTTCCACGAGGTCGAGCGTCTGGCCGACGTGGGGCTCGAGCGTGCTTGCGAGTTCATCGGCCGGGGCCCAGCCCGCGCAGGCGAGCACGAGCGTACCGCCGACGAACAGACGGGCGACGTGCAGGATCATGCGGAAAGATTTCATGGTGTCGCGACGCCAGTGGTCAGTCGATCGAATCACGTTGTCGCCTGAGTGCCGTGCTCGAGATGTCCATGCGAAACTCCCGCTGCGACACGAAATAACTCACCTCGCGCAGGGACGGCGGCACGTCGAGCCGCGCGGGATCCTCAAACGTGCCATTGCGCTCCCTGCCAAAGACGATCAGCCCGCGGGCCTGCGTGGCGATCCGCTGCACGGCCCGGCCGGCCGCCTCGGTCGAACCGCCGTAGTATGTGGGGTCGGCAAGCCGCACATACGTGTCGGCCCCCATCACGAAGGTGCCCTCCGGAAATATATCGAGCTTTTCCACGAACGTGGCCGCACGCGTGAACCAGAGCGATCGGCCCGCGAACTGCGCCGCCCGCGACTCCATTTCGAGGGAATCGAGTGTCGGCTTGTCGACGTTCGTGACCGACAGTTCGAAGTCGATCGGCCGCTCGGCGATCTCCTGGGCGACGAGCGCCATCCGCAGGTGCCCCTCGTGGAGCGGGTCGAACGATCCGGGAAAGACGAGCATGCCGGCGGCGGGGGCGGTGTCTGCGGAGGACGGGGCGGGGGCGGGCCGATGCCGCGACGGATCGACTGCTGCATGCACCGCGGTCCGGCTACCGGCAAGCAGTTCCTGCCATGCCACCGGGGGCTCGCAGCAATCAATCTCCAGCCGCTCGTCCTCGTGCAGTTGCAGGAGGCTTGGCGCCGATGGCGAACGGCATCCGCTCGAAAAGCTCGCGAGCCGTTCCAGCAGCAGTGCCGCTGCCACCATCTCCTCATCAGCCCGTGACCGGGCCTCTTTGCGAAGCACGAGTGTGGCTACGCTCGTCGCGCCGAGCCCGTGCACGGCAACGACGACGCGGTGCTGGCCTCGCTTCGGTGTGCGTGACCGCAGACTGGCCGTCACGGCCACGCCGATCCCCGAGCCTGGCGGGGCACCGAGCCCGCAGGCCCGCTGCCATGCCATCACGGCCAGTCGCCGCGCGGTCCGCGACGAGCAGTAGCTCTCTTGCGGTCCGCCCAGCAGCCGGTCGACGGCCTCTCTGGCATAGGGCACCAGGCACTCGAGCACCACGCCGCTTGCCCCGGGGGTGGTCAGGAGGTGGGGGATCGCCTGCGAACCGCCCCCGGTCGCAACGATGACGAGCTTCGAGCCGGATTCCTCCAATGCGGCAAGCAGGGCAACGGAATCGATCAGTGGCTGCGACATGAGAGGTGCCACGTGCTTGCCCGCCTCGCCGATTCTGCGCCGTTTGACGGCGGTCGGTCGATCGCAGCACTCGATCTCCAGCGACGGTTTCCCAACAGCCGATGTGGATGCGGGGAGGACGACGCCATGATACAGCAGTTTTGGTCCCGATTTGGGGTGAAGCCGTGGAGCCGCCATCTGTTCGTCGCCATGGCACTCGTCGCCGCGGGAACGCAGCCGACGCCAGCGGCCGATGACGCCGATGTCGATGCCATGCCGGAGCCCCGGCGGGTGTCCAGATTGATCGCGTTAGCCGGTCTCGACACGCCGGCCGACCCTGGCGAGACCTCGTCAGCGGCCGGCGATTCCCCGACGCAGTCGTCCGGACCTTTCGACGCCGTGCGAGACGACCTCGGGGAAGACGACGATCTCTCCGAGCAGGCCGCGGTCCGTCGTCGGACCCGGCTCGAGCGCATGAACGAGCAGCAACGGAAGGCCGCAGAATCCGTCGGCAAGCTGCCCGATCCGCTCAAGGGCACGCCGAAGATAAGCCCGGAGCAGACCGGTCAGGATGCCAGCAGAGTGATGGCGAAGATGCTCAAGCCGCGAAGCGACTCCTGGGCCGATTGGTACGCGCCGCTCGAACCCTTGCATCGGTGTGGTGAGCCGATGGCGCTGCCGCCGTGCGTGCCGCCGCCGCCGTGCCATCCGAGCATGCCTCCCGCACCCTACGATCTCGTCGGTGTGCAGGGCGTGCCATCGTGCGGTCCAATCTACGAAGGCCCCTGCCGGCCGAGGACCGGCACGCACGACGACTGCCCCCATCCCCGCATCCACCGGGTTTACGACCGGTTCTTCGACGCCTTCTACATGTGGAAGTAGCTGGCCAGACGGCGGGCGGCCGGGGGGTGCGGTCGTGACGTTTTTGGGCTATGCTCCGCCGTCGAAGCATTGCTTGGGACGTCTCAGAGGGAACATCTGTCATGGCCGACCTGCCCCATTTTGAATCCTCGGGTTCCACCGTCCACGATCCGGCCGACGGCCCCTGGTATCGCGGCATGACCCGCTACCACTGGTTCGTGCTCACGGTGGCGGCGCTCGGCTGGCTCTTCGACTGCCTCGACCAGCAGCTCTTCAACCTGGCACGCAAGCCGGCGATGCAAACGCTGCTGGCGACGGCGGATGTCGCTGCCGACCCGAAGGCGGTGGACTTCTACGGCGGCCTCTCCACCTGCATCTTCATGCTCGGCTGGGCGACCGGCGGCCTCATCTTCGGTGTGGTCGGCGACCGGATCGGCCGCGCCAAGACGATGATGATCACGATCGTCATCTACTCGCTCTGCACCGGCCTGTCGGCGCTCTCGCAGGGCTTCTGGGATTTTGCCTTCTACCGCTTCATCACCGGGCTCGGTGTCGGCGGCGAGTTTGCGGTGGGCGTGGCCCTCGTGGCGGAGGTGATGCCCGACCGGGCACGGCCCTACGCGCTCGGACTGCTCCAGGCACTCTCGGCCGTCGGCAACTTCCTCGCCGCCTTGATCGGCATCGGCCTCGGCCAGGCGCAGCTCCACATGGGAAGCAAGATTTTCGGCTGGGAGCCGTGGCGCTGGAAGTTCGTGATCGGCGCCCTGCCGGCCCTCCTGGCGCTCGTCATCCGGGCCGGACTCAAGGAGCCGGAGCGTTGGCAGGAGATGAAGGCGCGGGCTGCGAAGACAGGCGAGAAACTCGGCGGCTATGGCGCGCTCTTTGCCGACCCACGCTGGCGGAAGAACGCCATCCTGGGCATGCTGCTGGCCTGCTCTGGCGTGATTGGCCTGTGGGGCATCGGTTTCTTCGCAATCGACCTGCAGCGGAGCGTGTTCGAAAAATCGTTCAAGGCGCAGGGGTTCACCGGCCAGGACCTCGCCGGACGGCTGACGATCTGGACGGGCGTGGCGATGATGATGATTCAGGTCGGCGCATTCATCAGCATGATGCTCGCCGCCCGGATCTGTCAGAAGATCGGCCGCAAGCCGTTCTTCGCCCTCGCCTTCACGGCGGCGATGCTCTCGACGGCGATGGTCTTTCGCTATCTCGACCAGATCTCCGAGATCTTTTGGATGCTGCCGATCATGGGGTTCTGTCAGCTCTCGCTGTTCGCCGGCTACGCGATCTATTTCCCGGAACTCTTCCCGACCAGGCTCCGCAGCACCGGTACGAGCTTCTGCTACAACGTCGGCCGTTTCGTCGCAGCCAGCGGGCCGTTTCTCCTGGGGCAGTTGTCGAGCACCGTGTTCGCTGGCATCCAGAGCCCGGAGTGGATGCGCGAGCCGATGCGGCCCGCCGGTCTGGCGATGTGTGCGGCGTTCCTCCTGGGGCTGGCCGTGCTGCCATTCCTGCCGGAAACCAAGGGCCGTCCGCTGCCGGAATGACGACGGCCGCCTTCAGTCCAGGGACGTGTTGACGCCGCACCGGCGCGGTACACTGCCGGCGGTGTTTCACAGTCCACTGGTTTCATGATCCATTCGGAGAACAGAGTCCATGCGTTGGGAAGGCCGTCGGCAGAGTGAGAACGTCGAGGATCGTCGCGGGATCGGTGGGCCGGTGCTCGTGGGTGGCGGGTTGATCACGCTGCTGCTCATGGTGGCGATGATGTTCCTGGGCTTTGACCCGCAGATGGTGGCGCAGCTCGCGCCCGAAATCGCGGGGCCCCAGCAGCAGGCGCCCGCCAAGCCGATCAATGACGAGATGACCAAGATGGTGAAGGTCGTGCTCGCCGACAACGAGGATGTCTGGGGCCGTCTCTTTCCCAAGCACTTCCGCGGTCGCTACGCGCCGCCGACACTTGTGCTCTTCTCCGGCCGGGTGCAGAGTGCCTGCGGCATGGCGAGCGCCGCTGCCGGGCCCTTCTACTGTCCGCTCGACAAGAAGGTCTACATCGACCTCGCGTTCTATGACGAGCTGAAGCGGCGGTTCGGTGCCCCTGGCGACTTCGCCCAGGCCTACGTGATCGCCCACGAGATCGGCCATCACGTGCAGAATCAGCTCGGCATCAGCAACAAGGTGCAGTCGATGCG
>CANHYS010000029.1 GCA_947464585.1 Planctomycetaceae bacterium
AAGTCCCCAGGGGAAGCGATCGGAAAGCCGGCCTCGATGATGTCGACCCCCAGTTGCACGAGTGTCTGGGCAATCTCCAGTTTCTCGGTGAGGTTCATGCTCGCGCCCGGGGACTGTTCACCGTCCCGGAGCGTCGTGTCGAAGATGCGGATCGTACGTGCTTGGGGCATGGCAATGGTCGCGAAAACGGTGAATGCGGGTCAAAATCGGCCTCGGGCCACCGCGGCCCATGAGATTGGCTCCCCATCCTACACCGCGCGCGGGGCCTTGCGCTCGGCAGAGTTGGTCACCAGGGTGTAGAATTTCGGGGTCCGAGCAGCGTGTGTCATCCCTTTGCCATCGGTGCCCCCATGTCGTCCATTGTTTCTCCAGAGCCTCATTCTGCCGTGGAGCGGGGGGCGGTGGCGGAGCGGGTGGCGGGAGCGGCAACGCGGAGGACATCGACCGCAGGCCTGCTCCGCCGGCTCTCCGGGCTTGGGTTCCTGGCCCTCGGCGGCGTGGCCTGGTGGTGGCTGGCAACGCACCATTTCGGTGGGGTCGCCGATCAGGCCGGGCTCGCTGATGGCAACCGGCCCGGCGGCGCGGCAGCCGGGGGAGAAGGCGCCGCTGGACCCAACGCTGGCACCATGGGGGCGCCTGCCGGCGGAATGCCCACGCTCGTCACCCTGCCGGCGGGGGCCCAAAAGGCAGCGGAGATCGGTCTGGCCACGGCGGAGATCCGCCCCCTTCGCGAACACCTCACCGTTCCCGGCCGAATCGACTACGACGCACGCCACCGTCTCGATTACGCGTCGCCCGTCGACGGCATCGTGTCGCGGGTGCTCGTGCAGGTGCGGCAGAAGGTTTCGAAGGGCGACGCGTTGGCTGAGCTTTCCAGCCCGGACGTGGGCCTGGCCCGCGACGAAGTCCGCCGGCGCGAGGACAACCGTCTGATCGAGAAGAAGGCCGCCGACTGGGCGACCACCATCGCCGACAACGTCGAATCGTTGCTCGACTCCCTCGTCGGCCATCCGCCGCTGGCGGCCATCGAAAAGCAGTTCCAGGACCGTGTGCTCGGGGCGTATCGCGAGAAGATCCTGGGCAGCTATTCGCGGCTGATCTACGTCGAGAAGGTGAGCGCCGGGACGAAGTCGCTGGGCGAAGGCGGCGTCCTCTCGGGGCGGATCATCGAAGAGCGGGCGAGCAACCTGGAGGTGGCCAAGGCCAACTTCATCGCGGCGTGCGAGGAGGCGAGATTTCTCACCCGTCAGGATCGCGATCGCGCCCGGGCGGCGCTGGAGCAGGCGGATCGGCTGGTGCAGATCTCGCGGGAGAATCTCCGCACGCTCGTCGGCAGCAGGCTCGAGGCCGATCCGGCCGGCGAGGAGGCCGGCGAAAGCCCCGGTGACGCCAGCTCCTTGAGCAGCCTCGTGCTCCGCACCCCGTTCGACGGCGTGGTGGAGGATGTTTTCATCACACGCGGTGAGCGGGCTCGCGTTGGAGACCGGCTGTTCGTCGTGGCCGACACGAGCGTGCTTTGGGTGCGTGCGCAGATCCACGAGCGACAATGGACGGCGGTCGAGGTCTCCGAGGGGCAGCCTGTGCGGGTCATGGTGCCGGGAGCGGACGTGCACGAGGCGACCGCCGTCGTGAACCACGTGGGCGCAACGGTCGAGGCCGACTCGCGGAGCGTGCCGCTGGTGGCGGAACTCAAGAACAACGATGCGCACTACAAGCCCGGTATGTTCGTCTGGGTCGACCTGCCTCAGGGGGAAGTCCGCGAGGCATTGGCCGTGCCGGCGTCGGCGATCATGCGGCACGAGCGGAAGTCGTTCGTGTTCGTGCCCGAAGGTGCGGACCGGTTTCGCCGCGTGGGCGTGACCACGGGCATCGAAAGCGGCGACTTCGTGGAGGTGACCCGCGGCCTGACGGTAGGGCAGCAGGTTGTGTCACGCGGGGCGTTCGTTCTCAAGAGCGAACTGTTGCTCGAAAAGGAAGCGGAGTGACGGGGCCGATGGCCACGCTCGCCCGGGGAGTCGGCTGATGCTGTCGGGTCTGATCGAGTGGTCGCTCGCCAACCGGGCGCTCGTGATCGCGATGTTCGTGCTCATGGCACTGGGCGGCCTCTACTCCGCCACGCACGTGCCGGTGGATGCGGTTCCCGATCTCGTCAACATCCAGGTCCAGGTCGTGACGGAAGCGGGCACGCTCCCGCCGCTGGAGGTGGAGCGGGCGGTCACGTATCCCGTCGAACTGGCCGTGAGCGGTCTGCCCAACGTCGAGGAGATCCGCAGCATCTCCCGCCTGGGCATCTCGCTGGTGACGATCGTCTTCCGGGAGGGCACCGACATCTTCCTCGCCAGGCAGCTCGTCGCCGAGCGACTGCCCGAGGCGAAGAGCCGCATCACGCTGGCCGCCGCCGACCCCAAGCTCGGCACGCTGAGCACGGCGCTGGGAGAGATCCTCCAGTTCGAGGTGAAGGGGGCGGGGCAGAACCTCATGGACCTTCGCAGCATCCTGGAATGGGACATCGCGCCGGCGATGCGGGAAGTGTCGGGCGTGACCGACATCAACAGCCATGGCGGCTACGCCAAGAGCTACGAGGTCCGCGTCGATCCCGACCGGATGTCGGCGCAGGGGATCACGCTCGGCGAGGTGCTGGCGGCCCTCGAGCGAAACAACGTCAGCACCGGTGGCGGCTACATCGTCAGGAATGGCGAACAACGATTCATCCGCGGGCAGGCCCTGCTGGCCGATACCAAAGCCATCGAGCAGGTCGTCGTGCGCAGCCCGCCAGGCGGCGTGCCGGTGCTCATTCGCAACATCGGCGACGTCACCATCGCGCCCCTCGTGCGGCAGGGTGCCGCCACGCGGGACGGCCGCGGCGAGGTGGTCACCGGCATGGTGATGATGGTCCGCGGTGAAAACAGCCGGCGTGTCGTGACGGCGGCGAAGGAGCGGCTCAACACGATCCGGCAGACCCTGCCCCCGGGGGTCGAACTGGACATTCTCTACGATCGTGCGACCCTGATCGCGCGGACGCTCGATACGGTGCTCCACAACCTGGCTGAAGGCGGCCTGCTCGTGATCGGCGTGCTGCTCGTGCTGCTCGGGAACGTCCGCGCGGGGCTGATCGTGTCGCTGGCGATTCCGCTGTCGATGCTGTTCGCCGCCAACCTCATGTGGGCGACCGGCATCTCGGCGAGCCTCATGAGCCTCGGGGCGATCGACTTCGGGCTCGTGGTCGACAGCTCCGTGATCATGGTGGAAAACTGTGTCCGACGGCTCGGCCTGGCGGGGCCGACGGAATCCAAGCTGGCGATCGTCCGCGATGCGGCGATCGAGGTTCGCGGGCCGACGATGTTCGGCGAACTGATCATCGCGATCGTCTACCTGCCGATCCTGTTCCTGGAAGGCACCGAAGGGAAGCTGTTTCGGCCGATGGCGCTGACGGTCCTCTTCGCGCTGGCCGGCTCGCTGATCATTTCGTTGACGCTCATGCCGGTGCTGGCGGCCACCGTGCTCGCCCGCGAGGAGGAGCACGAACCGCTGCTCATGCGGCTGTTTCACCGGGTCTACCATCCGCTCGCGAAACTGGCCGTTTACCATCCGGTGGTCGTATCGCTTCTGGCCGCGGGCCTCGTGGCGGCCAGCATTCCGGTGGCGCTCAACCTGGGCGCCGAGTTCATGCCGCGGCTCGACGAGGGGGACCTGCTCATCGAGGTCGTCCGCCTGCCGAGCGCCACGCTGGAGGATTCGGTGCCGATCACGACGCGGATCGAGAAGACACTCGGCGAATATCCCGAGGTGAAGACAGTCTTCTGCAAGACCGGTCGTCCCGAGATTGCCAACGACATCATGGGCGTGCAGCAGACCGACGTCTGGGTGATGCTCAAGCCGCATGCCGAGTGGCCGGCCGGCGTGACCCGGGATCAGCTCGTAGAACGGATGTCGGCATCGCTGACCGCCGCGGTCCCGGGCGCCAACTTCGGCTTCAGCCAGCCGATCGAGATGCGGGTCGACGAACTCGTGGCCGGCGTGAAGGCAGACGTCGCGGTGCTGATCTACGGGGACGACCTCGACACACTGGGAGATCTCGGCAAGCAGATCGAGGGGCTGCTCCGAGGCATCCGCGGATCGGCCGACGTGCGGGCCGACTGGCAGGCCAACGTGCCGACGATGCAGATCGATGCCCGCCCCGACCAACTTGCCCGGCACGCCATCGACGGCATCGAAGTGATGCGGACGGTGTCGGCCATGGGGGGAATCCAGACCGGCGTCATCTACGAAGGGCGGCCCCGCTATCCCCTCGTGGTGAAGTTTCCGCCCGAGTGGCGTGAGAACGCCGAGCGCCTGCCGCAGATCCCGGTCGGGGCGACGGGTGGACGGCCCGTGCCGCTCGGCGAGTTGGCAGACATCCGCACGGCCGAGAGCCCGCCGTCGGTCGAGCATGAAAACTCGCGGCGGCGGACGTTCGTGTCGGCGAACGTCCGTGGCCGTGACGTGGCCAGCTTCGTGCAAGAGGCCCAGCGGGCGATCGCGCAGCAGGTTCGCCTGCCTACCGGCTACACGTTGCGGTGGGGGGGTGACTTCGAGAACCTGCTCTCCGCGAGCCGCCGGCTGATGCTGATCACGCCCGTGGTGCTGGGGCTGATCGCCCTGCTGCTCTACACGAGCTTCAAGTCGCTCAGTCTGGCGTCGTTGATCTTCTTCGCCGTGCCGGTGGCGGCATCGGGCGGCATTCTGGCGCTCGCGCTGCGGGGCATGCCATTTTCGATCGCGGCCGGCGTCGGCTTCGTAGCGCTCTTCGGCGTGGCAGTGCTCAATGGGTTGGTATGGGTGGCTGGGGCTGAGCATGCGCGACAGGGCGGACTCGCCCCCCGTGAGGCGGCGATCATCACCGCTGAAATCCGCATCCGCCCGGTGCTGATGACGGCTCTGGTGGCGAGCCTCGGCTTTCTCCCGATGGCACTGGCCACGAGTGCCGGCGCGGAAATCCAGCGGCCCCTGGCCACCGTGGTGATCGGCGGCATCGTCACGTCGACGCTCCTGACGGCCTTCGTCGTGCCGGCAATCTATCCATGGTTTGTGCCGCGAGCAGGGGTTTGGCAGACTCCAGCGGCATGACGTCCCCGTCTTTCACGCAGGCAGCCATCCGATGACACTTCGCGAATTTCAGCAACTGATCCGGGCCATGTACCACGACAAGGACGCATCGCGGGGCGTGGAGGGAACGTTCATGTGGCTCACCGAGGAAATCGGCGAACTGGCCACGGCACTCCGGAGCGGCACCCACGAAGAACGGTCGCTGGAATTCGCCGACGTGCTGGCCTGGCTGGCCACGATCGCCAACGTCGTCGACGTGGACCTGGAAGAGGCCGTGGCGCGAAAGTATGGAACTGGCTGTCCGGGCTGCGGCCAGCTGGCGTGCATCTGCCCGGATGCGGAGAAGCCATGATCGCACTCCTGATGGCACTGGCAGTCGTGCTGATGGCAGACACTGTCGCCGCTGACAGGCCCGACCTGCGGGTCGGATTCGATGGCGTCTATCGGACCGGATCATGGACCCCATTGACGGTCGAGTTTCCCGCGGCGACCGAGAATGCCCCACCAGCTGTGTGCGTGTGGGTCGAGGATCCTGACGGCCAGTATGTCCGATCGACAGCGGCGCCGGTGGAGATCGGCGGCGACGGCAGGCGGGTGGCGCGACTGACGGTCCGCTTCGGAAGGCCAAGCGGCCGAGTGCTCGTGGAGGCCGTGCGGGGGGCAGACGGCGATGATGCCAGCGGTCTTGAACGAGCGGCCGCGACGCCTCAGGCATTGCCAACACCGGTTCCAGCAACGGACACCATCATGCTCGTGCTGGGCGACCTGCCCGCCGCCGAGCGTGCCTCGCGACTGCTGGCTCAGGATGACGTCTCGCGACCGCGGGTCGTGGCCATCAACGCCCGTTCCAATGCCGCCGGGGCAGGGGAGGGGACGACGTTGGGCAGGACGGCTCGCGATTTCGACGGCGCCGACTCGATCGTCGTCTGTGGTCGCGCCGTGGCGGCCATCGATCCCGCCACGCTTCGCGGCGTCGACGACTGGGTGCGGCAGGGAGGACAGCTCATTTTCATCGCCGGTATGACCGCGATCGACGTTGAGCGTGGCGGCAGTGCGGCGGCCGGATGGCTGCCGGGGCCAGTCGCGAAGCTGGTGCCATTGCGGCGAGGCAATGCCATCGAAACGTATGCACGAGCCAGCCGTCCGCTCGACAAAGGTGCATTGACGGGGCTCGAGATGCCGCTGTTCAAAAACCCGCAGGCGATCGAGGGGAGTGTCGAGGCCTTCGAGGGAAGGGGCGCGGCCGATCTGCCGCTCGTCGTGCGGCGGGCGCATGGTCTGGGCACGGTCGTGTGGGCCGGCGTCGACATCGACCAGCCACCGTTTCGCGACTGGTCCGGGAGCGACTCCCTGCTCGTCGAGATGCTCCGCGGCCGGCGGGCGGCGCAGGGGGCGGGCCGCGCGGGCGAGACTGATCGTGGATCGTTCGACCTTGCTGGTCAGCTCCGGCAGGCTATTGATCGGTTTCCGGGCGTGGCCCCGATCCCGTTCGAAGTGATTGCCGGTCTCGGCATTCTCTATGTCGCCTGCCTCTATCCGCTCGACTGGTGGCTGGTGTCAGGCCGTCGTCGCGGCGGTCCGGCCGGTGGCCTGCGGTCATCGTGGCTGGCATGGCTGTCGCTGCCATTGGTGGTCGCCGCCTCGAGCGGACTGGCATGGGCTGCCGGCCAGCGATTCAAAGGCACGGACTGGCGGACATCCGCGGCGTCGTTCGTCGATCTCGACCTGGGCAGCGGCCTGGTCCGGGTCGCTTCGTTTGCGGGCATCTGGTCGCCCGCGAATGCCCGGCTGAATCTGGCCGTCGGTCCCGAAGACGGCCGCCTGCCCATCACCGCTGACGAGGCCGCCAGACCGGTGGACGCCGCCATCAGCTGGTTTGCAAACTGCGGCAGGGGCATCGGGGGCACGGACGCCGCTGCGGCCCATCCCTCGTTGGCGGCGTCTGACTATGCGTATGGCCGTTCGCCCGCAGTGCTCGACGGCGTTCCGATCGCAGCCTCGTCGAGCCGGCTGTTCGAGGCGGAGATCACCGGCCACACGGCGATCCAGGCTGTGGAGTCGACGCTCGCGCGGGAAGGGCAGGGGACCCTTCGGGGTGTGCTGACCAGCCGGCTGTCGTTTCCGCTCGAGGGCTGCGTGCTCGCGCATGCGGGCTGGCTCTATGAGGTCGGCACCCTGGGGCCAGGACAATCCTTCGATGCCGGCGGCGGACGCGGGCCCCGCTCGCTTGCCGGTGCGTTGACACGCCGCACGCAGAACAAGGACCGAGAGGTCAATGTGCGTTGGGACATCGCAGAGAAGGATCTGCTGCGGATTCTGGAGATCGCCGGATTCCATGCAGCCGCGGGAGGGAGCGGCTACACGTCCCTTGAATCGGGACGGCTTGGCCGGTTCGATCTGTCGCCACTCCTGCCGCTCGACCGTGCCGTGCTCGTGGGCCGCGGGCCCGCCATGGTGGACTGGCGCTGCCAGCCGCAGTCACTTGGCGACACCAACACGTCGCCACAGGTACCACCCATGCCGGGGCAGGCCTCCCTCTGGCGGATCGTGATCCCGCTTGTGCGGCCGGTGGCAGCAGCCCCCGGCCCCGCCGGCTCCTCCAACGGATTGTTGCCATGATCGAAACAATCGACCTCACCAAGAAATATGGCGATTTCTACGCCCTCGAATCGCTCGACCTGAAACTTGAAAAGGGGGATCTTTTCGGATTCATCGGCCCCAACGGCGCCGGGAAGACGACCACGATCCGCATTCTCTCCACGCTCCTCTCCCCAACCTGGGGCGAGGCCTACGTCTGCGGCTACTCGATCTACACGCATCCCCGCGAGATCCGTCGGGCGATCGGCTACATGCCCGACATTTTCGGCGTCTATGACGACATGCGGGTGATTGAATACCTGGAGTTCTTTGCGGCCGCCTATCGGATCGACGGGCCCGAGCGGCGACGCGTGGCGGAGCGGTCGCTCGAACTGGTGGATCTGGCCTTCAAGCGGGACGAACTGGTGACCAGTCTTTCCCGCGGCATGACGCAGCGATTGGGCCTTGCCCGCGTGCTGCTGCACGACCCGCAGGTGCTGCTCCTCGACGAACCCGCCAGCGGTCTCGATCCGCGGGCGAGGATCGAGATGCGCGGACTGCTGAAGCGACTGCAGGGGCTCGGCAAGACGATCCTCGTTTCCAGCCACATCCTTCCTGAGTTGGCCGACATCTGCAATCGAGTCGGCATCATCGAATACGGCCGCCTGTTGGCCTGTGGCAATGTGCAGGACCTCCTGGCACAGGTCCGCGGCCGGCCGGTGATCCGCTTTCGGCTGGCGGGACCGCCGGAAAAGGCGGCCCGGTTGCTGGAGACATCCCCGGAAGCGGCGGGCGTGGCGGTGCGCGACGGTGAGATTCTCGTGACCCTCGCCGATGGCGTGGAGGATCCCTCTCCGCTGGCGGCGAAGCTCATCGCCGACGGCCATCATCTGGTTTCGATGCGGGAGCAGGAAGTCAATCTGGAGACCGCGTTCCTCGAACTGACCAAGGGGGCGATCGGTCGCCCCGGGCGGAATGCGGCGGAGACGTGACGGCGCGGAACGACATGGCATGAAGGGCAAGAAGGAGTGCAGCATGAACGAGTGGTTGACGGGCAGAATGCTGAAGGTGAGTGGTGTTCTTGTCAGCTGCTGTGTCGCGGCGGCACCGCTCGCGGCGGAGCAACCGGCGGGCGAACTGCCTGCGGCTCGGGCACCGGCAGGGGGGCTCGACACACCAGGCGCGGCGCTCGGCTACGCGCTCGGCCTGCGGATTGGCAGCCGCATTGCCGCCGACTTCAAGGGGCAGGAACCAGCCGTCGATGCCGCGGCACTTGCCCGCGGCCTCTCGGATGCCGTGTTGGAGGCGCGTCCACGCCTGAGCGAACAGCAGATCCGGCAGACGCTCGAGGCCTTCGACGCCCGCATGCGTGAGCGGGAGCAGGAATTCGGCCGACGCATGCGTGAGGCCACCAAAGTCAACCTCTCCAAGGCGGCTGAGTTTGCCCAGGCAAACGGCCGGAAACAGGGGGTGACGACGCGGCCGAGCGGTCTGCAGTATGAGGTGATCCGTGCGGGCACGGGCGGGAGCCCAACGATCGAAGATACCGTCGTGGCACACTACCGGGGCACCCACATCGACGGTCGCGAATTCGATGCCACTGACCCCCAGGGCGAGCCCGCGTCGTTTCCGCTCCGCGGCGTCGTGCCTGGCTGGCAGGAGGCGCTGCCGCTGATGAAGACCGGCGCAAAGTGGCGAATCTATGTGCCGCCGCAACTGGGCTACGGCGAGGAGGGATCGCCGCCCGTCATCGAGCCGAACGAGCTCCTGATTTTCGAGATCGAGTTGGTCAAAATCCTGCCAACCAAGTGAGACACAGACCACCTGAGGCGGAGATCATGGGCACCACAGGCACTCCATTGGCTTGGGCACGTGTGGTGGTAACGGCGTGGTGTCTGGCGGCGGCCGCGGTGTCGGTGCGAGCCGCGCCTCCGGCGGTCGATCGGTTCGCCGAGGCCCGCGAACGGATGGTCCGCGACGACATCGCCGGCGGCGGAGTGACCGACCCTCGGGTTCTCGAAAGCATGCGGCTCGTTCCCCGGCATGAATTCCTGGGGGCGCCGCAGCGGCCCTTCGCCTACTACGACATGGCCCTGCCGATTGGGGCGTCGCAGACCATCTCCGGGCCGTTCGTCGTGGCCTACATGACCGAGAAACTGGAGCCGAAACCAACCGATCGTGTGCTGGAGATCGGGACCGGCAGCGGATATCAGGCCGCCGTGCTCTCGCCGCTCGTGGGGATGGTCTATTCGATCGAGATCAGCCCTATGCTCGGCGAGAAGGCCGCACGCACGCTTGCGCGGCTGGGCTACCGGAACGTCGTCACGAAGATCGGCGATGGTTTCCAGGGGTGGGCTGAGCACGCGCCGTTCGACAAGATCATCGTCACCTGTTCCCCGGAAAACATCCCGCAGCCGCTCGTCGATCAGCTCGCCGAAGGAGGTCGCATGATCATCCCGGTCGGCGAGCGGTACGAGCAGACGCTGGTGCTCCTGTCGAAGCGGAAGGGCGTGATGGAACGTGAGTCACTCGTGCCCAGCTTGTTCGTGCCGATGACTGGGGTGGCGGAGCAGGGGAGGAGAGTGCAGCCCGACGGCACGAAACCGTCGCTGCACAATGGTGGGTTCGAGGAGTTGCTTCCCGATGCCGACGTGCCCGCTGCCTGGTATTACGGGCGACAGTTTCAGGTCGTCGCGGGGCAGGACGCGCCACAGGGCCGCAGCTACCTCCGTCTGGAAAACGTGCAGCCGGGGCGACCATCCCAACTCTTCCAGGGATTTCCCGTCGACGGTCGCACGATCGGCCGGGTGGCATTCTCGCTGGAGGTGCGTGGCGATGGCATCGGAGCCGGGCCGACCCCAGACGATTTTCCCGGGCTCGTCGTGCGGTTTTTCAACGACGAACGCAGTCGGTCGCAGAATGGCCAGGTGGGGCCATGGAAGAACAACGGTCCGTGGCGACGGGTCGAGGGGTCGGTTGCCGTACCGGTCTGGGCCCGCGAGGCCATCGTGCAGATCGGACTGCTCGGAGCGACCGGCAGGCTTGATGTGGACGACGTGCAGGTGGCGGGAATACCCCGCTGAAACTGCCGTTTTCCCGCTTTTTCGGCCGCCAGCCTCCAGGGCAGTCTGGCCCCACGCCCAGCAGGCCGCATATATTCCCCATCCTCCTTGATTTGCCAAATCCGCAAACTATTCTTGCGTCGTGCCGGCAGTTTTTAGCGTCCCAGCCGTCTGCGGCTGAAATACGGGCGATCCACACTTTTCAAGGGAGCGTGATTCAGATGTTGGTCCATCGTCGGTGGTTGCGGGTGGCTGGGGTTGTCACGTTTGTCGCGGTTGCAGCGACGGCCTGCGATGCTGA
>CANHYS010000030.1 GCA_947464585.1 Planctomycetaceae bacterium
GACGGATGCTGCGGCACGTCGAGTGGCGAAGCCGGGATCGGCAGATGCTCGACGAGCTTGGGAGCTTTCCCCGACTGGGCACCGAACTGCCGAGCGAGGCTGAAGGGAAAGATCCCCGCGAGAAGACATCTCCCGTCCCGGCGTGTTGGGCGTGTTGACCCAAGCAGCCGTCCCGGAGCCGGCGTGCGCACCCCTCTCCCCAACGTCCGATAATGTCTCTTATGTCCGGTTTCGGCCCTATTCGTTTCCGGCCTGTTTTCCGCAGCGAAACCGCCCTGCTCCCCTGCTGGACATGCTGGACATGCTGGACATGCTGGACATGCTGGACATGCTGGACATGGCTACGGCTGGCGTCGTGGCGGTCAGCCACATCAACGTACCGGCAGCGGTGATTGGGCGCCGACCGGATAGCGTTGCGGCGGTGCTTGCTGGGGAGCGAAGGGCTGCTGGACGAATGGCTGGGGAGCGGGCATCGGTGATGCGGCCGGCGGCGCAAATCGTTGCGGCAATGTGAAGCCACCCCCGGCCGGTGCTCCTGGGGCCGCGGCTGGTGTTGCGTAGCGTGGCCCGGCAACGTCCTGGGCCTGGCCGGCAGTACGCGGTACGAACCAGGCGGAGCCTGCCGGCAGCGTGCCACCAGCCTGCATGGCCCCCTGCCCTGTACCGCCCCCCTGCTCCGTTCCGGCCCACGCCGCCGCCGACGTGACTCCATCCCACATGGCCTTCAAGGGCGACTGCTGGGCCTGCTGGGCCTGCTGGCCATAGAGTGCCGACGGCTGTCCGGACGCAGCGGACGGCATGCCAGTTGATGGCTCGAACTGTTTCTCGAACTGCTTCACGAACGGGTCAACCGTCTCGTGGATTTCCTTCGGCAGGTAGGTGTCGGCGCGGACGATCAGTTCCGCCACGAGTCGGCCGCTCCGACTGGCCACGATCTGGTGGCGGTAGGCGGGGGCGAGAATCACGCTGAAGAAGGTCACCACCACGCACAGCAGCACCCCCTTGGCCAGGCCCAGAAGCAGGCCGAGCTGATGATCGAACGCTGAGAGGTGCACCGCGTTGATGGCACCAGAAATCACGCGGAAAACGAGCCAGACGGCGAGCGACGTGCCGACGTAGATGGCCAGCATGGCGGCAAAACGGTTCCACGGCGCCTGGGTGCCGAAGAACGGCGCGACGACGGAGCCAAAACGAAACGACACGTAGCTGCTGGCGACGATGCCGGCGATCCACGCCAGCTGCCAGACCATGCCCTTGAAGTAACCGAGCAGGGCGGCGCCGGCCAGAATGCCGAGCATGACGAGGTCATAACCTTCGATAGCCACTCCAGCCTCCAGTTATCAGCGACCTGGGTGGGCCGGAATGCATCCGGCCCGGTGGCTTGGAGTGTAGGGATTGGCTCGATTGGTGGCGAAGCCAAAACAACGGCAATACACCGGACGAGCGGACCAAACCACCCATAGCCCCCATACCAACAATCCCCTGCATTTATCATCATTTATCGATGGAGAGTCGCCGGACAGCAGGCAGCATCAATGCAGCCTCTCGCTACTCAACCCAAGCCGCGCAGTCGATTCAAAAACCCCATTGTCGCAATCTTTGCTGTTCCGTTGGGTGTTTGTTTCGACTGGGAAACCTTTGCCAGAGGGCAGTGCAGGGGCCCGGGTGACCGCGCAGCCGGCGTTGAATCTCCAAACGTGCCGATGGCTCCGCTGTCGATAAGCCTGCTGTGTCTGTGCTGAACGCCTTGGTGGGCGGTCGTACCGGCATGCCGTGCGCGTGAGGTCGCTCCCATGCGCGGGCAGTCAGTCAGGACCTTGGCGGGGGATCGCAGTGCCCGGATTCCAGGCGCACATCACCGGTTCATCGATCGTAGGCGTCGGCTACGCCGCCGCTGCGTGGTATGTGGGCGGACTGCCCCCGGTCACCTGCCTGCTCGGCGGCACCGTGTGTGCCGTGGCCGGGATGCTGCCCGACCTCGACAGCGGTCCGGGCGTGCCGATGCGTGAAAGCGTGTCGTTTGCCGCAGCCCTTGTGCCGATGCTGCTGCTGCAGCGGTTCCAGCAGATGGGCATGCCGATGGAGGCGATCATTCTCGCCGGCGCCGCAATCTATGCGTTGATCCGGTTTGGCATGACCTGGCTGCTCGAGCACTACTCCGTGCACCGCGGCATGTTTCACAGCCTTCCCGCGGCGGCGATTGCCGGCCAGGTCACCTTCCTGGCCTTCGGCCACGACGACCCGATGCGGCGCTATTTCATCTCCGGCGCGGTGGTTCTCGGCTTCCTGACGCACCTCGTGCTCGACGAGATCTGGAGCGTCAGGCTCGGACTTTTCGGCACCAAGGTGAAGAAGTCGTTCGGCACTGCGTTGAAATTCCACGGCCCCGTGCTCTGGTCGAACATCGTGGCCTACGTGCTCGTCATCGCGCTTGGGCTGATCGCCGCCACCGACGCCCACCGGACGGAGCGAAACTCGCTGGCCCGGCAGCAGATCGAGCAGGCGTCGCGGTCGTACCAGACCATGCCCGCCCCCTACAATTACCGCCGGTAGCGTGATGGCGATGGCCGCTTGCCCTTCGGGCGGCGCCGCGTGATCATGGTGGGTTCTCCATTCCCACCGAGCCGCCACCATGCAACCTCTCCTGGCTGAGACATCCACCAGCCACATGCCGTTCCTGACCCTGGCCATGCAACTGGCCGTGGTGGCCGGTGCGGCCTACGCCGGCGGGTCGTCACTGTCGTTTCTTTCCATGGGGCACCGCCGGATGCAGGTGCTGCTCTCGCTGACCGGAGGCGTACTGCTCGGCGTCGGACTGCTCCATCTTCTGCCACATGCCTTCCTCCAGCTCGGTCGGCAGATCGACACCACGATGGCCTGGGTGCTGGCGGGGTTTTTCCTGATGTTCCTGCTCGAAAGGGCATTCCATGGCCACTCGCACCATACGGCCGATGGAATAGAGGCAGGTCACGACTGCGGCCACGATCATGGCCATCACGACCATGGCTCACGCGATCCGCATGCGGCTCCGTTGAGCGGTCGTTGGGCCTGGTGCGGTGTTTTTGCGGGGCTCGCCCTCCACAGCCTTGCCGACGGCGCGGCGCTGGCCGCTTCGGTGCGGGCCGACGCCGATCACGGCGGAGGCTGGCTGGCGGGGTTCGCCACGTTCCTCGCCGTGCTGCTGCACAAGCCGTTCGATGCCGCCATCATCGGCACGCTGATGCTGAACGCCGGCGTGTCCAGCCGCGGCCGCAGCATTGCCAACGGCCTCTATGCCCTCGTCGTGCCGCTCGGTGCGGTCGCGTTTCTCGCCAGCCTGCGGGTGTTTGGCGGCCATCAAGAGACGATCATCGGCGTGGCGATGGCCCTGGCGGCCGGTGCTTTTCTCTGCATCGCGGCTGCCGACCTCCTGCCCGAGGTGCAGTTTCACAGCCACGACCGCGTGCTGTTGACCATGAGCCTGGCACTCGGCCTGGCGATCGCCTGGGGGATCACCGTGATGGAGCGGTCATCACACGCCCACAGCCACGCGCATGCGCCCGTGATGGAATCGCACGACGGACACTAGCAGGCCACGGTTCGGGGCTGCCCGTGCCCCGTCGCCGGACGTTCGCTGTATTCACGAAAAACATCGCATCGTGCGATTTTTTCTTGGCGACCGCAGGTCGCTGGTGCTGCGCATGGCATCCTGCCATGCAATCCGTGAGGGGCTGCCCGTGTCCCGAGAGCCGGCGTTGCTGACCAGCGCAGGCAGGATGCCGGAGCGCAGTCAGCATCGAGCGAGCGAAGGCCATGGATGGCCGTAGCGAGCGTCCGGCGACGGGACACGGGCAGCCCCTCACTCGACGTCGAGGCCGCGGCGTCGGCGGGACTCGCGCACCTCGCCCATCACTTCCTCGATCAGCCCCTGCTGCAGACGGATCTGCGGCACTTGCGACTGAAAGCACCAGGCGATCATCGCAGCCAGACCGATGCCGCCGAGCAGGTGCGGCGTGACCCAGTGCTGCGTGCCGGGGCGGCCCGACGCCGGGTCGGCCGCGCCGCCGAGTGCGACGATCGTCACCACAGCGAGCATTCCGATCATGGCGAATGGAAAGGCCGCCCGCTTCAGCCGCCGGCTTCTTTCGATATAGCTGTCGTTGAGACCATAGGTCTCCACCACTTCCCGACACCAGCGGCCGGTGCCGATGAAGTAGGTGACAGCCATGCTGTTGACGAGCACCACCATGAGCGCCGCCAGCACGCCGGAGAGCCGGTGCACGGTGCCCCAACGGAGCACCGCGGGTGCGGTCTGCCCGTGCAGATCACCCAGCCACAGGCCAAGACCGGCCGTCGCAGCCATCAGCGAGACCGCGAAGAGTGCCGCCCGTGAGAACACGCGATCCATGATTGAGCCTGCTTGTCAGTCGGTCTTGGGAGGGTTTGGGAAAGGGTCTGCACCGTCGCATCATGGTAGGCTCACGACGGTGTTCAAGCCATATGACCAGTCCATCTGACCACCCCGAGCCAATCGATGCCACCTGCCGAAAAGCCTGTTCTCCTGCTGACATGCGGTGATCCAGCCGGCATCGGGCCCGAGGTGGTGATCAAGGCCTGGGCTGCCACGCCAGCGCATGCCCGCGCCCGTCTCCGGGTCGTAGCCGAAGTCGGGATGCTGGCCCGGGTGCTCGCCGAACGGTCCGGCCTGCCGCGGCTGACGATCGAGCGGGTCGAGCCCGCTGACCCAAGCGACTCAAGCGCAGACAGGGTGCTTGTGATCGATTCGGGCCTTGGTCGTGATGGCACGGCGTCTGGAGCGGGCGTGGTGGAGGCGGGCGTGGTCAGCGCAGCCGGTGGGGCCAGCGCTGCAGCCGCCGTGCAGACAGCGGCCCGGCTCGTGCGTGACGGGATCGCCCGGGGCATCGTGACCGGTCCGCTCCACAAGGCGGCGCTCCATGCCGCCGGGCATGACGTGCCCGGCCATACCGAGATGCTTGCGCGGTTCTGCGGACTCGCCGACACGGATGTGTCGATGATGCTCTGGCTGCCACGGGAGGGATCCTCCGCCGCACCGGCCGGCCTCGGCGTCGTCCACGTGACCCTTCATGAGTCGCTCGCGCACGCGGTCGCCCGGCTATCCACCGAGAGCATCGTGCAGGCTGGCACACGGTTGGCAGGACTCCTCGAGCCGCTGCTCGGCCGCCGCCCCCGGATCGCCATCGCGGCACTCAATCCGCACGCCGGCGAATCGGGCCTCTTTGGCGACGAGGAGACGCGGCTAATCGCACCCGCCGTGCGACGTCTGGCGGAGGCGGGCATCGACGCGACCGGTCCGCTGCCGGCCGACACGCTCTTCCTGCGGGCCAGCCGCGGCGAATTCGACGGCGTCGTGGCGCAGTATCACGATCAAGGGCACATCCCCATCAAGCTGCTCGGTATGCACCAGGCCGTGAACATCACGCTTGGCCTGCCACTCGTGCGGACGAGTGTGGCCCACGGCACCGCCTTCGACATCGTCGGCACCGGCGCGGCCGACCCGGCGAGCATGCTGGCGGCGATCGATGCGGCGGCGCGGCTGGTGGAGGCGGGCTGGCCCGGCCGAACAGCCCCTACGGCCGCATCGGCGCCAGATGCTTCACGCGGGTCTCGGTGAAGTCCTGAAGCCCCTCCATGGCTGGCTTGTAGACGAAGGCGGCTGCGTCGACAGGCTCTCCGAGCCGCACGTCGTAGAGTTCGAGTACCGCCACCGGCTCGGGCTCGCGGTTGGCAACAGGACGCCGGCCCGGAATCGCCAGCCATTCGATGCGAAACGGAAACAGGTCCCGCTTGCCGATCGACAGCCGCACGCTCCATGGCATGCCGTCGGGCAACTCCGCAGCGGTGATGCCACCCGGCTTCGTGGCGGCCTCCTTGTGCGAGGGCAGCAGCGCCGCCAGGCACTCCCCGCACCAGTGGCCTTCGACCTTCCATATCGGCAGTTCGTCGATGGTGGCCGGTTCCACCGTTGTGAAGCGGAACCAGTCTCGGATCAGTGCCAGCGTGCGTTGCACGCCGCCGAGGTACGGCGAGATCGCGGCGTCGTCGGCGGGCTTGAGCTGGAACAATCGCTCGCGGATGCGCCGGACGTCGAGCCGCTCGAGTTGCGGGGGCTGCGGACCGAGCCGGCGGTAGGACCAGGCAAACAGACCATCACTCACTTCCAGCAGATCGAAGGTTTCCGTGTCTGATTGCATGGATGACTCGTAGCGATACCGCTGGTCCTCGCCGAGCCCCGATTGCACGTAGCGGCCGGCGCCGACGACCACGCGATCATCCACGCGGACCCGCTGCCTGACGCGGGCGGAGATCGACTCGGCGCGCCCCATCGCGGACAGTGCCGCAGCCACGATCCGCTCGGCCTGGGCGGCCTGAGCGGCCTGGGCGGCGGTCTGATCGGCGGCCGGTGGGGCGGCCGGCGCGGCCACTGCGGCGGCGTTCTTGCGGTAGACACTCTCTGCCGGGCCTGCCTGGACGCGGGCTTCGGCCGGCGGTGCCGCCGCTGGCTGGGCCCATGCCAAACCGCCGGCGGACAACAACGCTGCGGTTACGGCCAGCAGAGTCAGGCCGATCATGAGACGCACCGCGGCGCCCACGCGGCCGGCCTCGCCGTGCAGGCAGCGCAAGGCTGGCAATCTAGGGGGGGGTCGAAGCGTCACGGTCAGGTCGACTTTGAGGATTTTACCAAAGAAGCAGGCGGTGGGGCGTCGAAGAACGATGTGTGGCTCAAGTATCCAAGGCTTGAACAGGCTGGTCCGTGCATCTCGACAAGAGTGTACGGGATCAGGGTTCAACCGGCCCATGCCGGAGTGCTGCGGATCCGCGAGTCGGCAGCCCGATCCCGTTCGGAGGTGATGCGATGCTCAACCGACGCCTACAAGGTTTTGTCGGCTTCTCCCTGGCGGCCACGCTCACGGGGTGCCATATCCCCGCGAATTCTCCGCTGACAGGTCTGGCCCAGATCCGTCCTGTCGCTCCCCAGCACACCAACGTGCTGCCGCCAGCCGCGATGCTGCAGCATCCCGGTCCCGGCGTCGACGGCCCCGGACCTGGTGTCATCGCCGCAACGTCCTACGAGGCAGCATTGGCTGCGTCCTACGCGGAAGGCGGCGGATTCGGCGGCGGCCCCGACGGCAGTGGCATGGGAGCTGACGGCAGTGGACTGGGCGGCAGTGGCGCGGGTGCCGGCGGCATGGGTGGTGCGTGTGCGGTCGGCGGCGGTGCCGGTGGCATGGGTGGCATGGACGGCGGTGCGATGGCCCCCACGTCGCAGATCGGCTTCATCGGCCCCGATGGGATGCAGGTGCGGTGGGATGTCTCGATGGCAGGCGGATTCGATTCCACGCCGCTTGTGACCCCGGGCCGCTACGACTTCCCGCAGGGTGCCATCTACAGGCTCAAGATCACCGACATTCCCGGACGGGAGGGGCTCGAACTCTATCCATCGCTGGAAGTGGCACCGGTCACGCCGCGCACGGCCGCCTTCCTGGCGCACAACTCAATTCCATTCCAGCTCACCGAAGAAGATCTCGACCAGGTGACCACGGGTAACTTCGTGACCAAGGTCGTCTACCTGCCTGATCCCTGCTACCAGGAACTCGCCGTCGCCGGCGTGGAAACTCTGGTGAGCACCCGTCTCGATCCGGGCATCGACCCGGTCGTGGAGGCGGATCGCCGTGGCTCCATCCTCGCCATCATCCGCATCGGCAACAAGGATCTCGAATCGTCCGGGGTCGGTGGAGCCGGTGGAGTCGCCGGCGCAGCCGGGGCCGCCGGTGGCATCGCCTCAAGCGGGGGCGGCACCCCTGTGGGCCTGGCCGCACCGCTGGGGATGCCCTGTGGCGGAAATCCGTCTCAGTTGCCCCCCGCCTTCATCACAGGAATGAACGCGCCGCAATACGGCATGCCGATCACCGGCACGCCGATCGGCCTCCCCGGCCCCGCCCACATCCCGCTGGGCATTCCGGCCGGCCTGCAGAAGCACACCATCACCAACCACACGAAGATGCACATCCCGCCGCCGACCCGCGAACTCAAGCTGCATGTTCAGCAGAACCCCGGGCTCAGCTATCCGAAGCCGGCTCACCGGGCCTACATCGCCGAGAACCACGATGTGCCGAACATCATGCTGAAGCAGCCGAAGGAAGACCGCAAGCGGTGGGTCGACAACGGTGGGCCCGATCCTGATGCCCTCAACGCCGGCGTGGCCTGCCCGCCCGGGGCCCCATGTCCGCCGAGCCCCTGATCATCCTCAGGGCTTCGTGAGGCCTGCCGCGGTCGCCGGTCATGTTGCGACGGGTTTGATTCCTGAGGGCCAGGGTTCCTCGCCCCACCTGACTTCGCTCGATGCAGTCGTCCGTCACCTGAACTCCCCACCCACCACGTATCACACCATCATGAGGTATCTCGCAAGGATCATCCGGAGAGGGGCCGTGCTGCGAGTCGCCCGCGTGCTCATGGCGGCGGCGCTTCTCGTTCTGGCGATTGACTCGGGCCATGCCCGTGAAGTCGCCGGACCGAGAGGCGATTCCGCCTCCATGCCTACACCGGGAGCGATTGGCGCCGTGCGGCGGCTGCAGCCCGGCCCCTCTCCGGAATCCATGCTGCCTCATGCGGTGCAGCCGATCGAGATCCGCGGCCCGAAGGGGACGCAGATCTCGATCGAGACTGCGGAGGGCTGGTCGCCGGCGCAGGCCGGCCCGCTGCGGATGGGGCTGGTCGTCGGCCATCCGTATCGGCTGCGGATCACGAACATTCCGCAGCACGAGGGGCGTGAAGTCTTTCCGTCGATCCGTGTGCTCGCGAAGCTGGCCACGCCTCCCGGCATGGCCTGGAGGTTTCCGGTGGAGATCGTCGTCGACGAAGACGACCTCTCGCTCGCTCTGGCCGGCTCGCACGTCCGCCGCGTCGTCTACTCCGCCTGCGATCCCGACCTGCCCGACGTGGTGCCCGAGGGCTGGTTCGATGTCCGTCCCGGTGATGATTGTCTCGACGTGGCGACCACGCTCGGCGATCCCGTGGCGGAGTTGATCGTCGGAAACCGGCTGCCGGCCGATTTCGCCGGCACCGCCTGGCCGGGGAGTGCGCCATGAACACCCGCGACATGCCCATCGACCGCAGTCCGTGGCGTTGGCCACGCGTGCTCGTCATTGCCATGGCGGCGGTGATTCTGGCGTCGTGTCGGTCGATCACGCAGCCCCTCGCGCTGCCGCTCGCAGCGGTCGCGGTGGCAACGGAGGAGTCGGCCGAAGCCACCAGCGAGCCATCCACTGCCGTCGTGCAGACGACTTCCGTGGTGCAGACCGGCTGCGAAGCGCCGTGCGGTCCCCTGCCCCGCCGGCCGCTGCTGGCACGAGGCCATGGTTCCAGTCCACACGGACCGTGCGGAGAAGGCAACGCCTGCCAGTCATGCAATCAGACCGTCTGCATGCCTCTGGCCCGGCCGGTGCCAATGGTTGGTCCGTGCCTCGTCTGCGACGGTGGCGATGCCCGCGCACCCGCGATGCCGGTGGCCCGCTTCGGCCTCAAGAATCTCACCTCGGGTGACACAGTAGCCCGTTACCGCGCCGATGACGACGGCCCCGACTCATGCGATGTGCATGTCACCGCGTCGAACTGCGCCTGCGTGTATGCGCCGCGATTCGGCTCGGTACGGCAGGTGACGCGTCCGCACGAAGACGCCCGGCCGATCGGCCCTCGGGGGCTCGCGATCGACATCGCCACCGAGGCCAAGATCGACCTGCAGCCGGTGTGCCGCAGCACGCAGGCACTCGCTCCGGAGGCCGCGCGGAAGGCCCTGCCAGGCGTCGCCCTCGAGGAGCGACTCGGGCCGCTGGCCGTGGATCAGGGGAATCCGGTCCACGAATCAGGCAGCCTCGTGCAGCCGGTCGAAGACGTGCGCGACGAGCAGTTGGAGCGAGCCGAACTCGTCCAGACGCCACGGATGATGGTCGGCTTCGACGTGCCCCTGGCATGGACATGTGCCCGGGCCGCGATGGTGATGGTGGGCAGGCAGCAGGCCGAGGTGGTGGCCGCCGACCGCGGCACAGCCACGCTCCGCCTGGAGTCGCCCGGCCGCGCCGAACTCACGCTCTGCAAGCGGGCGGGCAGTGACACGGCCCGGGTCGGCGAAGAACTCGACTTCACGATCTATCTTTACAACTCGGGCGACCGTGCACTCACCGACATCGTGCTCGTCGACGCCCTGCCCGGACGGCTCGAGTTCGTGCCCGGGTCAGCCGCCGCCAACCAGCCTGCCGAGTTCGTCACCGACCAAGGCGACGACGGCTCGGTGGTGCTGAAGTGGCAGTTCCAGCACACCTTCAAACCGGGGGAAGGCGGCTTCGTGCGGTTCCGCACGGTCGTCCGCTAGCCACGACGGGGCCGGGGCAGGTACGATTTGGGGAGTGGCTTCCATTCCCCACATCGCTTTCCTGAGGCTTTCATGTCCTACGTGCGTTCCCGCTTCTTCTCTGCGCCGACGGTGGCCCTGTTCACGATTGCGGCAGGTCTGTTGGTCGGTTCGGCCACGCTCCTGATGGCGCGGCAGCCCGGCGCCGTGGCGGATGCGCCGGGTGCAGCCCAGGCGATGCCGAAGGTGCCGCCGCTGCCCGAGGGCACGCCAGAGGAGATGATGCAGTTCATTGCCACCCTCAAGCAGGCGAATGTCAGGCCGGCATCGCGGAAGGAAATGATGGCCTACATGCGGGATGTGGCCGCTGTCTCGCTGCAGGCTGCCGACAAAATCCTCGCGCAGGTGAAGCCCGCCGATCCGCTGCACGATCCGGCCGCGAAGATGAAGCTTGAGAGCCTGATGATGCTCGGCAGGTTTGGCGACGAGAAGGCCGCCGCCGACATGGCGACCTATGCCGCGACGCTGATCAACAGCCCGTCGAAGGATCTGGCCAAGGAAGCCCAGCGGC
>CANHYS010000031.1 GCA_947464585.1 Planctomycetaceae bacterium
AACTGCTCGGAGAGAAGCGACGAGGCAAGCGAACCATCGTTGTGAAGAATGAAAGCGGCGTTGAGCGCGAGCATCTCGTCACACACGGCAAACATCTCCGCGTTCACGCCGGTGATATCGTCAAGGCGGGCGAGGCGCTCGTCGACGGCCCCCTCGTTCCGCACGACATTCTTCGCATCTCCGGCGAAGAGGAAGTGCAGCGATATCTGGTGCGGGAGATTCAAAACGTCTACCGCAGTCAGCGGGTCGATATCGACGACAAGCACATCGAGATCATCGTCTCGCAGATGCTGCGAAAGGTGAAGATCGAGACGGTCGGCGACACCGATCTGCTCCCGGGCAGCGTGCTGGACAAGTTTGAGTTCAAGCAGGCGAATGAAAAAGTCTCTGCTGGGCTGCGGATCACCGACAAGGGTGACAGCGAGTTTGCGGTCAGTAGCGTGGTGCCGAAGGACGTGCTGGCTCAGGCGAACGCTCAGATCGAGGCTCTTGGAGGCACTCCCGCCAAGGGCGCGAAGCCCAAGCCGGCGACGGCGAGCACGCAACTGCTCGGCATCACCAAGGCCAGCGTGCAGAGTTCGAGCTTCATCTCGGCCGCGAGCTTTCAGGAAACGACGAAGGTGCTCACTGAGGCGGCGCTCGCCGGCAAGGTGGACAACCTGGTGGGACTCAAGGAGAACGTCATCCTCGGCCACCTCATTCCGGCTGGCACCGGGTTCAACACCTTCCAGTCGGCCGAGGTTCGCGTACGGCCCGAGGCTCTCGACGCCCTACGGATCGATCGCGATAACGTCCTGACACGGCAGTTTCCATTGCTCGAGGCCGCGCCTGTCGGCGGTGACACCGTCGCTTCTGGTGAGGTCGGTAGCCCTGTCGCCACTATCGGTGAATCGAAGTCCGACGAGCTGTAACAGCCCGTGGAAACGGCGTCCGCGACGTTTTTCACGGATTGGTCGTCCGGCTAACCGGTCATTTGGCCGGCCGGCTCCACGCCGTCCGGATGGCGCTGTTATCGGGCGTTTTGACCGTCATAAACAGCACTTGCCGCCATCCTGGCAGGAGGCTGTTTTTGATCCGGAGGGACGGCCGAAGTACCGTAGCAGGTAGGACTCCGTCGGTCGTCGTGCACGACGACGGAACTGCGTTCCCCTGCCTCGCCGGAAACCTCCTCATGGTGCGATCGAAACGACTCCGCCCGTCATGCCTTCCGTTGATGACGCGGCTGTTGGCCTGCACGTTGCTCGGCAGCTGTGCCGAAACCGTACTGGCACAACCATACAATCCGTACGCCGACGGGCACGAGGTTCTGGCTCCCGTTGCCGCCGATGGCACCCTGCGTTGGGGGGCGTTCTACAAGTCTGCTGCCATCCAAAAGAGCTACGAACGGCTCTGGAGTCTGGGGGCCTGCCGGGGTACGAACAAGGCCATCACCGTGCCTGTCGAACGCAACAAGATGTTGATCGATAATCTGCCGGAGGAGTCGTTCACAGGCCGGGTCCGGGCGACGTCCGGCTCGCTGTCAGGCGGCATGGTGGCCTTTACCGAGGGCGACACCGTCGATCCCTCATCGGCCGTGCTGATCGCACAACTGCACCCAGCGGGCGTTACCCAGATGCAGGTGGGGGGCAGCACGTCAGCAGCAGACATCAAGCCGGGCATGACCGTTCGCCTGCGGACGGAGGTGGACGACAAGGGCAGGGCTGCGGAACCAGTCCGGGCCATCGAGATCGTCACTCCCCCACGCGACTTCACTCCCGATGCGGTGCGTTCGCACAAGCTCGACACCGTCGTGGGGACGGTGGTGCAAGCCCGCAACAAGCTGCTGATGCTGAAAGTCGATGCCGGCAAAATTCGCCGCCTCACGCTACCGCTTGCCGATGACGCGGTGGTGATGGTCGTCGACGCGGCTCAGATCGACCTCATCGCTCCGGGTGATGAGGTCGAAGTCACTGGCCGTCGCTGGAGCGGTGAAGGGGCCATGGGAGCGGGTACGGTCTTCACATCTCGCATCGTCGTGACGAAGGCACCGCCTCAGCCGAAAGGCCCGCCGCAGCCCGGCCCAAACGAGCTCGGTGCCAAGCCGGGGCTGTGATTCGTGACATCCTGCGGTGGTGCTTTTGCCTCCCCGCTGGAATCCGGCCGGTCAAAACCGGTAAAGTAGGGAGAGGCGTCATCGACACGGCGCCCTCTCGGCAAGGGCGCCGCGAAGCGTGTCGTATCGTACGGATCGAGCCTGATGGCGGCCTCGGACAGATGGATCGTGAACGACGACCACAGGCTGTCCGTCGGGCAGTTGGCGGCGACGACGCTCCGCAGGCGATTTGATGCCGTCTGGACTGAACTCCGGGCAGCCTGCGACATGCCCGATCATGCGGAGCATGTTCATCAACTGCGTGTCGCCACGCGTCGCACCCTGGCGGCGTTCGATGCTTTCCACGCCGTGATCCCGGCGAAACGTCGAGCCTGGTTCGAAAAACGTCTCCGCAGGCTGCGACGCACCGCGGGCGAGGCACGCGACCTTGACGTGCTCACCGATCGCTTGGCGAACGACGCGGCGCGGGCACGCAGTCGGCTGGTCGCGATGCTCTCGAAACAGCGGCGCAAATCGAGGGCGCCCATCCGCGCCCAGTTCGAAGACCTCGTGGATGCGGATTGGTGCTGCCGTGTCGACCGACTGCTCAATGATGTCCACGTCCGGCGACGTCGGTCTGACTTTCGGTCCTATGCGAGGCGGCACTTCAAACCCATGATCGCTGCGTTCTTCGCAAAGGCCGACCACACACTGCACGACGACGATGAGATCCACTCGCTCCGCATCGAGGGCAAGAAGCTCCGTTACGCACTGGAAATTTTTGCCCCTGCCTTGCCTGCCCATGCTCGAGCCAGATGCCAAGAGTCGCTCGAGCGGCTCCAGAAGACACTCGGAGATTTCACCGACCATGCGGCTGCGGCCGATCGCTTCGGGCAATGGGCTCGGAGCGCGGATGCGGGTCCCAATCGCGACATGCTGATCTCGCTGCGTGATGACGAGAGCCGGCAGGCCGACAGAGCCCGCAAGGTTTTTTCGAAATGGTGGAATCCATCGAGGCGCCGATCACTCCGTCGCCGCTTCGCACGCACCATGCGGCGTTCTGCATGACACCTTCTTTGCCCCCCAATAGATCTTCACCGGGCCGCACACCCTCGCGACGCCTGCCACCCGTGGCCGTACAGATCGGGATGCAGATCGGGATCGCCCTGGCGGTAGCGGCAATCGTGTGGTCGATCGGTTCGCTCGCGCTCGACCGTGCCGGCGCAAAGCCGGGAACCAACTTCCGGGGATTTCAGCCGACCGCAGCCAACACGCAGCCGCCCCCGAGTGAGTCGCCGCCAGGCATGGTCTGGATTCCCGGAGGCGAGTTCTCCATGGGTTGTGCCGATCCTCGCGACCAGCCTTTTGGCGGCCCCGATGCCATGCGCGACGCGCGTCCGATCCACCGAGCGTACGTCGACGGCTTGTGGATGGACCGCACCGAGGTGACGAACGAACGCTTCGCTGAATTCGTCGCTGCGACAGGCTACGTCACCGTGGCGGAGCGACCGCCCAGGCAGGAGGACTTCCCCGGCGCGCCGCCCGAAAATCTCGTGCCTGGTTCGCTGGTATTCACGCCCCCATCTGGTCCCGTCCCACTGACCAATCATTACGTCTGGTGGAACTACGTCGCGGGCGCTGACTGGCGGCATCCCACTGGCCCCGACAGTTCGATCGACGGCCGTGGCGACGATCCGGTGGTGCAGGTCGCCTACGAGGATGCAGCTGCCTTCGCAGCATGGGCCGGCAAGCGGCTCCCGACGGAAGCCGAGTGGGAATTCGCGGCCAGGGGCGGACTCGCAGGCAACCTCTATCCCTGGGGCAATGAATTCCGGCCAGCCGGCCAATTCATGACCAACACCTGGCAAGGCAGGTTTCCTGCGGACAACACCGCCGCCGATGGCCATGCCGCCGCCGCACCGGCCGGAAGTTTTCCCGCCAACGCCTACGGGCTGCACGACATGTCGGGAAACGTCTGGGAATGGTGTGCGGATTGGTACCGCCACGACGCGTATGCCACGGCGACCGCTCCAGGAAAGCCCGAGCGGAATCCGGCCGGCCCAACGAATAGCTTCGACCCACAGGAGCCACACGAGAAGAAACGTGTCCTCCGCGGCGGCTCCTTTCTCTGCTCCGACCAATACTGCGCCCGCTACATCGTGGGCACCCGTGGCAAGGGCGAGCCCTCCAGCGGCTGCAACCACATCGGCTTCCGGTGCGTGAAGCCACGGTAGCGTGATGGTGCTGCGGTTCGGGGCTGCCCATGACCCGTCGCCGGACGGCCTCACCGCTTCATCAGTTTGCGGAGGCCGGCGAGGGTTCGGGTGTTGGCGACGTCACTAGCCTCGAGGCCGGCGCGGCGGGCTTGGAGCACGCCGCACCGCATCACGTCGAGGCCCCGCGTCGAGTGTGCATCGGTGGAGATCACGATCTTCACACCCGCCTTTTTTGCCGCGGCCGCATGATGATCGTTGAGATCGAGCCGCCAGGGGTTGGCATTGATCTCCAGAAATGTCCCCGTCCGCGCCGCGGCGGCGATCACCGCCTCGATATCCACGTCGTACGGCGGACGCCTGTTGAGCAACCGACCGGTGGGATGACCGATCACACGCACGTGTGGATTCTCGATCGCTTCGATGATCCGGGCAGTGATCCGCTCCCGCGGCTGGTTCTGGCCGTAATGCAGGCTGGCCACGACCCAATCGGCCTTCTCCAGCACGTCGTCGGGCAGATCGAGGCCGCCCTTCTCCAGCATGTCGACCTCGATCCCCTTCAACACCACGATCGGTGGCCGGCCATCCTCAGCCAGGGACTCGTTCAGCTGGTCGATCTCATCCCATTGCTTCAGGAGTCTGTGTTTGTCGAGGCCTCGGGCCATGGTCACACGCTGGCCATGGTCGGTGATCGCGATGTACTGGAGTCCGCGGGCAACAGCCGCGCGGACCATCTCCGCGAGCGTGTCCTCGCCATCGGTTGCGGTGGTGTGCATGTGAAGATCGCCGCAAATATCGGCCAGCTCCACCAACTCGGGCAGTTCACCCCGTTCGGCCACCGCTATTTCGTCGCGTCCCTCACGAAGCTCCGGCGGCACCCATGGCAGTCCCACCGCTCCATAGACAGCCTGCTCGGTATCGCCGGCAATGCAGACTCCCTTTGCCGGCTTTGCATCGTCCTTGCCTTCCGAGCTGACTTCGTAGACGCCGTATTCGTTGATCGTCAGCCCTCGCTCCCGCGCCCAGGACCGCAACCGCACGTTGTGCTCCTTCGATCCGGTGAAATACTGGAGTGCCGCCCCGAACGATCCATGCTCCACGACCCGCAGGTCGATCTGCACGCCCCGCGGGCCCCGCACGCTCGTTTTCGTATCCCCCCGCAGCAACACCGCCGATGTCTCCTTCCAGGCGTGCAGCCTGTCCATGACGGCGGTGGAATCATCGCTGTCGACGACGAAATCAAGATCGCCCACCGTCTCCCGTCCCCGCCGCCAGCTCCCGGCACCCTCGATCCGGCGAACGTGCGGACACCCGCGCATCCAGACGAGCAACTCCTGCACGATCGCATCGGCCTCTTGCCACAACAGTCTGGCGTGATCCGGATCCTTGGCGAAGGCAATGTTTTCGAGAATCGACGCCTGGGTCTTCGCGCCAAAGCCCTTCACCTGCTCCACCCGTCCCTCGCGACAGGCCTGCTCAAGCGAATCGAGCGAGTCGATGCCCAACTGGTCGACGAGCACCTTCACCTTCTTGGGGCCGAGTCCGGGTACCCGCATGAGCTCAAACACCACCGCCGGCACAGCCTTTCGCAGTTCGGCCAGCAGCGGCAATTCACCCGTGTCCAGCAGCGAGCCGATCTTTTCAGCGAGATCGGTGCCGATGCCCTCGAGGTCGGTCAGGGAGCGTCCAGAATCGGCCCGCACGGCGGCCATCGACTCGACCATGTCGCCTATCGTGCGGGCAGCGTTGCGGTAGGCCCGAACGCGGAACACGTTGCCACCCTGGTACTCCAGCAGATCGGCGATGTGTTCGAACGTGGCGGCGATATCGGCATTCGTCACGGCATGCCTCTGAACGTTGACCCCGCAACGACCGGTCCGGGAAGGTGGGCGTCGTCGCGTGCTGATCAGGCTGCCGTCATCGTATCAGGCCTATTCGCTACTGCACGCGGCCGGGCAGGGCGGCTGTCGGATAGCCCGTGGGCCTCGCCGCCTGGTGCGACGGGTACCAGCCGGCGGCCGGCTGGTACGAGGTCGTGTGGCCGGTCGGCTCGAGCAGTTTCGGAAAAGCACCGGTTGAAGAACTCGGGCCAACGCCCGGCAGCACCGGCATGCCATTGCTGCCACTGGTGCTCGTGCCGCCACCCGTGCCGCTCGTGCCAGTGCCGTACCCACCCATGGGTGCCAGCGAAGGAGCCGGCGTGCCGTTGGCGGGCGCCCGGTACTGCTGCATCATCGGCACCGCAGATCCCGGGCCGGCAGGTGACGTGGGAGCGGTCGACGCTGCGGATCCAGCGCCATTCGTCGCCGGCGTCCGCTGGAGTTCCGGAATCGGCTTCAGCGACGGGGTCGGCGACAGCATCGGCGGTGCCGTCGGCTGGGGCTGTACCGCCGCAGGGGCGGGCGCCGCATAGGTCCCGCTCTGCGGCACGACCGGCTGCTGGAAGGTTGGCTGCTGGTACACCGGCTGCTGCATCCCCTGCTGCGGCACCATCGCTGGCGCCATCGCCGGGGCTGCGATGTTCTGCGGCTGCCCAGGCTGGATCAATTGCTGGGGCACATCGGCTCCGGCAGCACCCCAGGCTTGCGGGGTCGTCTGCACGGTCGACGCGAACGGACTCGACACGGTGCCCGCGGTGGGTGGCGTCATCATCGGTGCTGCAGACGCCCCTGGCACACCGTAGGCTCCATTCGCCGAGTATCCAGGCTGCATCTGCACGTACTTCGTCGAATAGACAGCCCGGTACTGGGTCACCGGCACGTTGACGGGCTGCTGCACGTATTGAGTCACCTGCTCCATGCATTCCCGAGGGCATCCGGTGCAGGGATCGATTTCGCTCGACGGCTTGTAGCTGGTGACCGGCACGCACTGATACTGCGTCCGGTAGGTGGTCTCGGGCACGTAGCTCACCTGTTGCACCGGCACGACAACCGGCGGCGGCGGCGCGGGGACGGGTGCCATGATCGGCGCGGCGACGGGTGCAAAGACCGGCGCGGGGACCGGAGCCACGGCATAGGCCGCCGGCGCCTTTCGGCATCCCGCGAAGAGATCGGACAGGCAGCACTGCGCATCGCACGCAGTCGGCACCATGCCTACCGTACCGCCTGCCAACAGCACGACGAAGAAGGGACGCCGGATTCTCATCTCACACTCCTGAAGCTCGGTGGGCCGACCGGCCGGTCACGCCGGCACGATCACCATCATCCTTAGCCTAGGTTGCGCTCTGGTGCGCCTACGTAAGAAAAACCGTCTCCGGATTCATGAATTTCGTGACGGCCGCCGTCAGAACCGTCACGCCCGTCAGGACCGGCGCCCACACCCGCCCGGATGCGGCTGGCGCAGGCCTCGAACCGGTCATAGAGTTCGTAGAGCGATTCCCGGAGATTCCCGCCGTGGAGGGCGAATGCAGCCTCAACATCGGTCTCATGAATCAGGTGACCGTGCCAACACGCATGGCCGGGCAGGCTCCGCACGATCGACTGGAGGAGGCTCGCGCTGGTGCCACAGCGGATAAGTTCCGGCATGCCAGTCCCGCGGTGACTTGTCACGAGAAGCCCGCAGCCCGACACACGCGCCGCCAGCCGCAACACGCTGCGGGCGGTGACGCCGAGACACTCCCAACTGTCGATGCAGACGGTGTCGCCAGCAGCGGCACCCCGTATCGCCGTCCACGCCGTCGGCACATCCCACCATGAATGCAGGCGAGCACGCCGCACTCGGTCACCGCGGCGCTCGAGCGCTGCGGCGAGGTGCGTCAGCAACGTCGACTTGCCGCTGCCGTGCGGCCCGACGATCGCCGCCGTGCCGCAAAGCTCCCGTAGCCGATCGAGGAGTGCATCGACATCGACGGGGCTGCCCATGACGTCGAGCGGCTCGATGCGGCCGGGCCGCGTGAACCGGGTCGCAAACGGATTCGTCACCGGAACGGCCACCTTCAAGCCCTCGACGACACAAGCTGGGCCGGCGGAATACGGCCGAGCGTGAACACGTGCTCCGAGACGAAGTCGCGGGAGCCCTCGAAAAAGAGCCGCACGCGAACACACCAGCGGACCTTGACGATCACCCCCTCGTAGGAGAGCGGGCTCTGGGGCAAAGGCGTGGTGAATGCGCCGGTTGTCGTCGCCGACGGCAGCAGAGCACGGTCGGCGAGCCTCTGGAAAAAATGCACTCCAAGATCTTCCTCACCCTTCCCTTCCGTATACCAGAGGACGGAGTGTTCGATCGCACAGATGCGTTCCCCCTCGCAGCCCTCGATACGGTACCTGACCGAGAGATGATCGCGGGGCTCATGCTGACGATGTGGTCTGTCGAACTGTATGTCGACCCTCGGCATGACCGAGCCACGGTCCACTGGCTTTGTCATCGCGACACCTCACTCGACCGCGACACCTCACCGGTCCCCGCGGTGCGGGGCGGCACCTCCTTCGCCTCGTCGTCGGGTGGAAACACCACAACGGGGAAAATTCGGGAAAACGCCGGCCAACGGTCGGGAGTGCCACGAACGACGAGCCGCCAGCGGACTGCGTTGTGGGACGACGTGAACGAGTGCATGGAGCCCGGGGGAATCTCGACCACGGCCCGCGCCTCGAATCGGGAATGGGGGGCCGCGTTCACATCGTGAAAGACGGCCACCGATTGTTTCCAGACGACCGCTTGCTCCGTGCGGGTGTCGGTTCCCTGCCGAAAGGTCGCCTGCTCCTCCAACTCGAGCGACAACGCAAGCGACCGAATCGTTCCCGTGCCACCCTGTGCGAGCAGGACGTCATACCGTCTGCCGGGGAGCAGCGGATGATCCGCGATCTCCAGTTGGGTCGGCCCGACGGCCGTCGCGAACACGAGGCTTTTGACGAACATGAAGACTCCACCGATGCCTACCCCGAGGAATGGCACCAGCAAGGCGAACAGCCACCAGTCGATCCTGCCTCCCAGCAGGTCGAGGCCGGCTCCCACCGCCAGCACCACCAGCACGGCATTCCAGAGGAGAGCGAACAGCCCAAAGCCCACAAGCGTCCAGTTCTCCGGGCTTTCAATCGGCAGCCGATAGCGCAGGATCGTGCCTGGTGAATTGACAAGATCGTCCCAAACAGGCACCGCCGGATAGCCGGGCGCCGCCAACGTCGGCTGGGCCAGCGGATCGAGCAATTCGGAGAGCCCGGCAGACGCCGCCCGATGTTCCTCCGATTTGCCCCAGGACCTCAGCCCGCGGACCAGGCCCGACCCACCAATGAGGACGAGGGCCCCGGGCAGCAGCAGCGACAGCAGCCAGAGCCACCAGTTGTAGCCGCGTTGCAACACCACCGTCTGGGGTGCGGCGGGGTCGTACCAGCAGGCGGCCTCGGACCCGAGTGTCCATGCCGCCAGACGTCGCAGCGCTGCCTCACGATCGGGCGTGTTCTCAGTGGATGGCCCGTCGCTCCATGACTCGTGCACACTCCCATTGGCAACGTAACGCACCCGTAGACACGGTCGCCAGGTCGTAATCACCGCCGCTGGCGGATCCGCGACGGTTGTGCGTGCCAGCCCTTTCGCCAGGATCGTGCATTGGCTTTCAAGAAACGCGTGGTTGATCCGCCACTCGGGAGCAGCCACGCCAGAAACCAACAGCGCGCCGAAAAAGAGCCCGGCCAGGAGAAGCGTGCCGTGGAACAGACCGTCGCCGAAGACTCCCCACTCCCGGGAACCCGTCCGCCGATGGCCGCGCTTTTTGGAAAAAAACCGCGGCAGCCTCACGATCGATCTCCTGCGGGCCGACACTTCATGTCCACCAACGTCACGCGCGATGCCTCCGCATCCCCGACGCTGCCCGCCTGCAACGTGCCAACATCAGGCCTGGCTGCAGCTCTCTTCACGCGTCTCGGGCCCCCGCAGGCGGTCTTCGGCGACGTTGCCGACCATGCCACGAAGGGATCGCGGCCCAGCGGAGCCCGCCGGCAACGCAGGGCTCGTGCGATAAAAACCAATCTTCTCCAGTGACCGATAGACCTCTTCGAGCGTCTTTTCACCGAAGTTTGAAATCGAGAGCAGATCGGCGCGGGTGCAGTTGAGCAGGTCGTGGACCGTGAAGATGCCTTTTTCCTCGAGGCAATTGGTCGTGCGGACGGACAGCCCGATCTCGGCCGTACTCATTTCGAGCTTCTCGGCCATTTCGTCCGACTGCGTCAGGTTTTTGTAAGGAATGCGAGGCATGGGGTCCCTCCCGTGCGAATGAATGATGCGATCCGTCGGGCAATCGTGCCCGGGACAGGTATGAGGGGAATATACTCGAAAGGGTTCGAAACCGGCTACCTTCGTCCCATTCGAGTGGTGGTGCAGTCGCCGCGAAACATGGCCCGAACACCTCACGAAATTCCCGTGCCTGCCCATCCTTCAGCCCTTTCCATGAACACGCTGAACCCGTCTCAGCAGCTTGCGGCCACGCATGTCGAGGGGCCGCTGCTGGTGCTAGCAGGGCCCGGGAGCGGCAAGACACGCGTCGTGACCCACCGGATC
>CANHYS010000032.1 GCA_947464585.1 Planctomycetaceae bacterium
CACCCGGAATGTAGACGGTGACTTCCTTCTGATTGGACAGCCGCACGCGGGCGATCTTCCGAAGAGCCGAATTCGGCTTCTTGGGCGTCATCGTGCGAACCTGCAGACACACGCCGCGCTTCTGCGGGCAGCGGTCGAGCACGGGCGACTTGGAAAACTTCCGCTTGGGCCGGCGGCGGCTGCGGACGAGCTGGCTGATCGTGGGCATAGTTGCTGTCTTGTGGGGTTCGGAACGCGAGCCCCAAAGAATAACGGAGAATCGACCGTCTCGGAAGCGGGGTTACGGAAATCCGCGATTTTTGGGCTCAGGGGCAGAGTCGGTGGAAAATCTCGCCCCGGCCGCCGGTCAGGAGATCGCCATGCCACTGTTGCCAGACACCGCCGAAGGCGTCGGCCGGGCGGCCCGCGGTGGCCCGGAATCCGGCCCGGGCGAGCCGTCCCGCCAGCAGCGGCAGGATGCTGGGCGACCAGGCTGATCCCCGAGAAAAGGTTGGCGGTACGTCCGGCATCGCCGACAGGGCAATGAGCGAGCCCCGCCGCATCCCCATGCCGGGCCGCGGGCCCACCCGACCAGCCACGAGCACCGTGCCGGCCCGCATTTCGAAGGCGGCCGCCTCGCCGCAGGAGCCGCCGATGCCCAGCAGACCCCGCCGCATGCGAGCCCCGGCCAGGCAGCCGACATCGCCGTTGATCGCGATCAGCCCGCCGCGGAGGCCAAGATCATCACCGGGGAGTGCCGCCGCGGCGTTGTCGCCGGCGTTGCCCTCCACCAGCACCTCGCCTCCCGTCATCCCGGCCGCCAGCCAGTCGCCGACGTCGCCGGTGACGGTGAGCCTGCCTCCTGCCATCGCCGCGGCTGCGTGGCGCCCGACGCTGCCCCGCACCATGATGCCGCCCCGTTGCATGCCGGCGCCGAGTCGATGCACGCGGGAGAAGTCGCCGACGCACTCGATCTGGCCATCGGCGGCATCGCCATGAATCGTGAACAGGTCGCCGAGCGGGCAGGGACGGCCGTCGGCCAGCACCGGGAGTTTGGCGACGGCTGCGGCGTCGAGATCGAGTAGCCGGTCAGGCACCACGCCCTCGAATTCGATCGAGAGCGGGCCGTCGTTGGCCTTGGTGGCGATTGGCGAGAGCACGAGTGGCATCGGAGAGCCGCACATGAAAGGACTGAGGGCCACGGAAGGTGATTCCTCCCGTGGCCCCCAGCATACCTTGACCTTGGCCCGCCTGACGTCACATGCGGCCGTTCCTTCCGTGAGCACCGGTTCTTACGTGAGCACCGGCACCTTCCGCGAGGTGCTCGACGGCGACTTCGTCAGTTCGACGGTGAGCACGCCCTTGTCGTAACGGGCCGTCACCTTCGCGGGGTCGACCGCCTCCGGCAGCGGGATCGCTCGGCTGAAGCTGCCATAGTGGCTCTCCCGGTGCGTCCAGCCGTCGGTCGTCTTTTCCGTCGCCGACTTCTTCTCGCCCGAGATCACCAGCCGGTCTTCCGAGACGCTGACATCGACGTCCTTCGGATCGATACCGGGCAGTTCGGCCCGCACGTGGATCTCCTCGGCACTCTCCGAGAGATCGATCGCGGGCATCCACTGGCTGGGTTCGCCCGTCTCGAACCACGACGGCCCCGTCAGCGGCCGGCTGAAGAAGCCCTCGAAGAGACGGTTCATCTCGTTACGGAAATCGGCCATCGTCGTCAGGGTGGCAGGCTCCATGCCGCTCGACCGCTTCATGCGAAAAGGTATCAGACTCATGGATCGTCCCCTTTTCTTTTCGGTTGAGACTGTTCACTCGCAAAACACTCGACACCATCGGTCTTCAGGTTGCATGTGGTCGCACCGCACGACGGTCAGGCGGGCCGCACCTCGATCTTCCGTGGCCGCACCGCCGCCAGCCGTGGCACGTGGATCGTGAGCACGCCCTTGCGGTACTCGGCGGAGATCTGCGACGCGTCGAAGCCCTCGCCGAGCCGGAACGAGCGACGGTAGTCGCCGATTCCGTATTCCTGCACGAGTTGCCGGCCCGGCAGGGACCGCTGCGGCACCTTCGCATGCACCGACAGCACGCCGTCCTCGAAGGAGACATTCATGCTCTCCGCCGACGCCCCCGGCATGTCGGTGACCAGCATCACCTCGGCGCCGCAGTCGCAGACGTCGACGTTGGGCTGGTAGGTGAGGCCGGGGGCAGCGGCGGCCTTCGGCCGCTCGGCGGGCTGTTCGGGCCGCGCTTGCGTGGCTGTTTGCGGGGCTGTCTGACTGGCTGTCTGACTGGGGGTGACCATAAGAATGCTCCTCTGGAACCTTTGGGTGTGGAAGAACCTTTGGGTGTGGAAATGGTTGGGGTGAGCACGGGGTTGGGACTGTCACCCCGTGCGGACCGTTACCTTGTGAGGCTGACGTTCAGGTGCCTTCGGGCAGGTGATGGTGAGCACGCCGTCGACGAGTTTGGCTTCGACGCGGCTGGCATCGACGGCGACAGGCAGCGTGAGCCGCCGTTCGAAGCTGCCCGTGCCCCGTTCCCGGCGATGCCAAGTGACGGCCGTGTGCCGCTCCCCGTTGCCTTGCCCGGATGTGCCTCGCCCGGCTGGATCGCCAGTTTCGGGAGTCGTGGGCTTGGTGGTCGCGGGCTCAGTGGGATGGTGCGGCTCCGGCCGGGCTCCCTTCAGCACGAGTTCCTCGCCGCTCACAGCGATATCGACATCGCCGGCATCGAGTCCGGGCAGTTCAGCTTCGATGGTGATGCAGTCGTCGCTCTCGCTGACGTTGACGGCCGGAAAGACGTCGGAGCCGGGCCGAACGCCCCATCCGTGCAGTGGCGGGGCCGCCGTGAGGGAGGTCCAGAGCCGGTCCAACTCGTCGCGCAGTTCATCCAGCGGGTATGCAAAACCCGCTCCAGACAGAGGTCGATACATGGGCATGACATGCTCCTCGGGAAGGAAAGGGCCGGCTGCATCATTCGCAGCGAAGGCGGATAAAAACAAATCACCGACACGCGAACGAGAAATGCAAAGAGCGTGCCGAACCAAAAGGCGGATCTGAACTGATGGCCGACACGCCGGGAATGCCGCGAAAAACAAGACTTCAATCCCGAGTGGCCACGGCTCTGGCTGCGGCGTGGCAGAGCTTCGGGACTGTGCGGTCTGGCGCGGCTGTCAGCGTGGCAGTTTTGTGAAAACGATTATGCGGCGTGTTCCCGACGGTTGTGGGCCAGCGCTGATTTCCTATACTGCGACGATCGCGGATTTGAATGGAGTCGCCATGCGTTTCACTCTGCTTGATCGTGTCACGGCCATTGAGCCCGGCAAGAGCATCACGGCTATCAAGACGCTCTCCCTCTCCGAGGAATATCTGGCCGACCATTTCCCCTGCTTTCCGGTGATGCCCGGCGTGCTGATGCTGGAATCGATGACGCAGGCGGCTGCCTGGGCCATCCGCTTGGGCGAGGATTTTGCCCATAGCATCGTGGTGCTGCGGGAGGCCAGAAACGTGAAATACGGCGATTTCGTCGAGCCTGGCAAAGTGCTCACCGTCACGGCCGAGATTCAGTCGCAGGACGGGCCATTCGTCAAGGTTAAGGCGAGTGGAAAGGTGGGAGAACGCACCAGTCTCACCGCCCGGTTGGTGCTGGAGCGCTACAACATGGCCGACCGGATTCCCTACGGCGACGCGGTCGACATCCGCGTGCGGGCGGAGATGAGGAAGCTCTGGTCGATTCTCCACCCGGCGTCCCGGCAGTTGGACGGCGGCCGGCGGGTCGCCTACGGCGGCCCGATTGTCATGCAGGCCAAAGAAGCCGGTGATTCCGGTCTGCTGGCATCCCCGGCCGCGGCTGGCACGTGAGTGATGACGGCCGGTCTGCGGGTATTTTCGTGCCCGGGTGCACTTCGCCGGCCTTTCGCCGCCGAGGCACATGCCGGTTTTCGCCTTGGAATCCAAAAAAATAGGATTCGGGTTCCCTTGAAGGCGGGCCGACACTAAAACCTTCGGATGTCGGTCAGGTTTTTTCTCCCCGTTTGCAAGGTGCCACGTCGATGCCGTCGCGCGATGAAATTTTCGAAAAGGTCAAGTCTGCACTCGTAGACGCACTGGGCGTCGACGAAGAGGATGTCTCCCCGAACGCGACCATGGTGGGCGATCTCGGTGCCGAGTCAATCGACTTCCTCGACATCGTCTTTCGCCTCGAGAAGGCGTTTGGCATCAAGATCTCCCGCGGGGAACTCTTCCCAGAAGACGTTCTCTCCAGCTCCGAGTATGTCGTCGATGGCAAGGTGAACGCCAAGGGCATCGCGACGCTCAAGTCGCGGATGCCTTTCGCCGATCTCGCCAAGTTCGAGCAGAATCCCAGCGTGCAGAACTTTGCGAACACCCTCACTGTCGAGGACATGGTTCGCTACGTGCAGAGCAAGCTGGCTGCCTGAATTTTCTGCTGTCACGTCCCCAGGAAACACGGCCTCGCTGCCGGCCTTCCCTCCTATGCGCTGGTTTTGGATCGACAGGTTCGACGAGTTCGTGCGGGCCCGTCACGCCACTGCCGTCAAGAATGTGTCTCTCGCAGAGGAGCACATGCACGACCACTTTCCCGGGGCGGCGCTGATGCCGAACTCGCTGATCGTGGAAGGCATGGCGCAGACCGCGGGCCTGCTTGTAGCCGATGCGATCGAATACAATCGACGTGTCGTGCTCGCGAAGGTGGCTCAGGCCGAGTTTCAGTTCGATGCCGTGCCGGGCGATTCGATCCGGTTTCGCGCGGAGATCCTTGACCTGAAACCGACCGGTTCACTGACGAAGGTGACGAGCACCGTGGGCGACAAGGTGCAGGGTCAGGCGGAATTGTTCTTTGCCCATCTCGAGCCGGGCGAAGGGGTGCCGAAGCTGTTCGAACCCCACGAGTTGCTGCGGTGGCTCGACCAGATGCATATCTATGATGTCGGTCGCGACGAAGCGGGTAATCGGCTCGTGCGGCCGGAGTGGTGATCCCGACAGACTCCAGTGGTGAGCGGAGGGCGGCGATGGTGGCCGGCAGGCGCAGGGTGGTGATCACGGGCATTGGCTGCATCACGCCGCTAGGCTTGGGCGTTGAGCCACTCTGGAAAAACCTGATGGCGGGTGCGTCGGGCGTGGGCCTGACAACGGTGTTCGACGCCTCGCGATTCCCGACCAAGATTTCCGCCGAGGTCCGCAATTGGGACATCAGCGACGAGGGCCAGGACGCCGCCCGCTGGCGATTCTGCGGGCGGCACACGAAATTCGCGGCAGGCGCGGCGCTGCAGGCTATGAAGGATGCCGGCCTGCCGCACGGCCTGCCCGCCGATCCGACGCGACTGGGCGTCTACCTGGGCAGCGGCGAAGGGCAGCAGGACTTCGACTCCTTCACCCGCATGATGAATGCCGCGATCACGGGCGACGTGCTCGACGTCGCGAAGTTCACGAAAGAGGGACTGGAGACGCTCCATCCGCTCGCGGAGGTGGAGCAGGAACCGAACATGCCCGCCGGCCACCTTGCGGGACTGTTCGACGCGCAGGGGCCCAATCTCAACTGTCTCACGGCCTGCGCGGCTTCGAGCCAGGCGATCGGCGAGGCGACCGAGATCGTCCGCCGGGGTGAGGCCGACGTGATGCTCTCCGGCGGCACGCACAGCATGATCCATCCCTTCGGCGTGACCGGGTTCAACCTGCTCACGGCCCTCTCCACCCGCAACGACGAGCCCGCTCGGGCCAGCCGGCCGTTCGACAACGAGCGAGACGGCTTCGTGCTCGGCGAGGGGGCGGCCATGGTGGTGTTGGAAGAACTGGAGCACGCGAAGCGGCGCGGTGCCCACATTCATGGGGAACTGATCGGCTACGGCTCGACTGCCGATGCCTATCGGATCACCGACACGCATCCCGAAGGCCGGGGGGCCTCGTCGTGCATCCGCCTGGCTCTCGCCGACGCGGGCCTGGGCCTCCACGACATCCACTACATCAACGCCCACGGCACGAGCACGAGCGTGAACGACCGCGTCGAGACGCTCGCGATCAAGAACGTGTTTGGCGAGCATGCCTACAAGATTCCGGTCTCCAGCACGAAGAGCATGATGGGGCATCTGATCGCGGCGGCGGGAGCCACCGAACTGATCGTCTGCCTGCTGGCGATCCGTGACGGCATGCTGCCGCCCACGATCAACTACGAAAACCCCGATCCCGATTGCGACCTGGATTACGTGCCGAACAAGGCCCGCGCGGGCAGGTGCGATCAGGCGCTGTCCAACAGCTTCGGCTTCGGCGGGCAGAACATCTCGCTGATCGTCGGCCGGTACGTCTGATCCACGGAAAATGCGACATCCTGTCGTCCCGCAGGCGGATGCCTGTCGAGTGGCCGTGTGATGATCTGGGCGGGGCGTCACAACAGGGGGGCGGCCCCCTGTATGATTGCTCAGACGACGTGCCGAGCGTTTGCGTTGGTCCGCTCGACAAAGTGCGATTTCCGATCCGCTCCAGTCGGATGAACGGCCAGCCCACCCTTGTATGAGAGATCATCCTATGCCCACCAGACGCCAGTTCGTGCAGAGTCTTCCCGCATTCGCCGTGGCTGCGCACGTGCTCGAGGGCGACACGGCGACGGCGGGGCCTGGTCCAGTCGCCCCGGCCGCCGGGCACTTTCATCCCAAGGGGAAGCCGCCGTCTGAATTCACCAAAGAGATGCTGCGAAAGGCGCGGCAGTCCCTGCCGTTTGGCGACACTCGCGACTTCGAAGAGCAGCGACGGGGCTTGATCGCGCCGATGAAGGACCTCACGATCAAAACCGACGCCGGTGACGTCGTCTGGGACATGACACGGTTTCAGTTCCTCGACCAGAACGACGAGTTCGACAGCGTTCATCCCTCGATGCACCGGATCGGCCAGCTCAACAACAACTACGGCCTTTACGAGGTCGTGCCTGGCATCTACCAGGTCCGCGGCATCGACCTCGCCCAGACCACCTTCGTCCGCGGCAAGACTGGCTGGATCGTCTTCGACTGTCTGGTCACCGCCGACGCCATGCGGGCGGCCTGGAAGTTGTTTCAGGAGCACAAGGGAGAGGGGCTGCCAGTCACGGCGGTCGTCTACTCCCACTCCCACGGTGACCACTGGGGAGGTGTCCGCGGTGTCGTCGACGAGGCCGACGTCCGCGCGGGCAAGGTTCAGATTCTTGCCCCCCGCGACTTCATGGTCTATTCGATCTCGGAGAACGTCTTCGCCGGCAACGCGATGAACCGGCGAATGTTCTATCAGTACGGCGTGCTCCTGCCGGTGAGTCCGTATGGCTACGTCACCCAGGGGCTCGGTCACGCCATCTCCCGGGGCACGTCCGGTCTGATCGCGCCGACCCGCGTCGTGGAGAAAGACATCGAGGAGATCGAGGTGGATGGCGTGCGGATGATCTTCCAGAACACGCCCAACACGGAAGCCCCATCGGAGATGAACACCTACATCCCCGACATGAAGGCACTCTGGATTGCCGAGAACGTCTGCGCCACGCTTCACAATATCTACACGCTTCGCGGCGCTCTGGTACGGGACGCCCTCAACTGGTCGAAATACATCAACGAGGTGATCTACCGCTTCGGCCAGGAGGCCGTGGTGATGTTCGGCGCCCACCACTGGCCGCGGTGGGGCAACGACCGGGTCCAGGAGATCCTCCGCGGTCATCGGGATCTCTATGCCCACTTCAACAATCAGGTGCTCCACCTGGCCAATCAGGGCGTGACGGTCAATCAGATTCACAACGTTTACGAGTTGCCGAAGAGTCTTCAGCAGCGGTGGGACTGCCGTGGTTACCACGGTTCGGTCCCGCACAACGCTCGGGCCGTCGTCAACCGGTACCTCGGCTACTGGGACTGCAATCCCGCCACACTCATCCCTCCTTCCCCCGAGGAGTCGGCCCCGCTCTATGTCGAGATGATGGGGGGCTCGGAAAAAATCCTCGCCAAGGCAAGGCAGCTGCATGATCAGGGCGAATACCTGCTCGCCACCGAGATCCTCAATAAGCTCGTGCATGCGGAGCCCAGGAACCAGGTGGCCAAGGAACTCCTGGCCGACGTGTTCGAACAACTGGGCTACCAGCAGGAGAATCCGGGGCTTCGCAACAGCTTCCTGTCGGGCGCGTACGAACTCCGCGAGGGCGTTCCGGAGGGGTCCTCGCCCAAATCGAGCGGACCAGACGTGATCCGGGCGATGAGCACGGAGCTCTTTCTCGACTTCCTTGGCATTCGGATGGACAGCCGCAAAGCGGAGGGGATGCGGTTCACGATGAACCTGATCACGCCCGACAATGGCGAGAAGTTCGCGGTCGAACTTGAAAACGCCACGCTCACCAACCTGCCGGGCTTCCTCGCCGCGAAGCCCGACCTCACGCTGACGATCAACCGTGCGGACCTCGAGCAGACGATGATCGGGGCCAAGTCGCTCGAGAGTCAGATCAAGGACGGCACGGCGAAGGTCGAGGGCGACGTCTCCATCCTCGGCAAGCTGGCGGCGACGATGGTGGACTTCGACCCGCGGTTCGAGATCCTGCCCGGCACGCGGGGCCGCGAGGAGGTCGTTCATGCAGACGCCTACGAGGCGGTGCCCGGAAAGACGATTCCTGAGTAAACGGCGTCAGCCTGCCGTAAGCCCTGCAACCGGAATTCTTGACGGAATCGGCATGGTCGGTCGATGAGCAACCCTGTGGAGTTGCTCCATCTGCGGGGGAGGTCTGCGCGAAGGCCGCCACGCTCCCCGGGACTGCCCACACTGCCAGTCGCCCGCCCGGATGGGGAGCTGGCAACCATGGGAAAACCGCCGCGTCATGCCCACTGCACTGCGAGAGCGATCTGGTCAAAGGCCCATCCGCGGCTGCCTGGCCATCGTTGCCGGCCTTGTGTTGGCCATTGGAATCGCGCCGCTTGCCCGGACTGCCGAGCCTTCTGAGCCTGCCACCACAGAAGCCGTCGTGGAGGCGATCCCACCGCCGTTGCCAGAAGAATGGGAGGCCGATTTTACCGCCGCAGGGGCGTCCTGCACCGGCTGCGACGGGACCGACTCTCGCTCCCTCGGAAGCCGGTTCCGCGTGGACTACGACAACGGGTTCGCCATTCTGCCACGCGATCCCGACGAGACGCCGTATTCGCTGCGGATCCGCAACCAGAACATGTTCCGCTACAACGGCTTTGCGCGGGCCGAGCCATCCTGGACCGACAGCGCAGGCACCCAGCTTCCCATCAATAACTCGAGCTACTTCGGTATCCCGCGAGGACGGTTGATCTTCTCAGGCAACGCGGTCATGCCTCGGCTCTCGTATCTGCTCAACATCGACTACAACTCGGTCACCAATCAGCCGATCGGCTTCCGTGCATTCTGGCTGAGCTATCGGTTCAGCAAGGCGATTGAACTCTACGTCGGGCAGTCGAAGGTGCCGGGGTCGCGGGAGTGGATCGAGAGCGCCTTCGCTCCTCTCCAGAGCGCCGACCGCACCATGGCGACCACGTTCTTTCGCCCCAGCTTGAGCCAGGGCATGTGGATCACGGGCGAGCCGCTCGACGATGTTTTCTACCACGCGATGGTGTCGAACGGATTCAATACGCTGAACCTGCAGCCCGAGCAACTCAACAACCGCTTCGCGTGGTCCGGGTCGGCCTGGTGGGAGCCGTGGGGGGATTTTGGCCGCGGCTACTCCGATCTCCAGCACCATCAGGAGGCCGCGATCCGTCTCGGCGGCTGCTACACCTACGCGCTGGGCAATGGCAGCCAAACCGCGAGCGATGCCGTCGAAAACTCCCCCATCCGGCTTTCGGACGGCACCGTCATCACGACGCCGGGCGCGCTTGCCCCCGGTGTCACGCTCCTCTCCTACGACGTCTCGCTGGCGGCGATCGATATGGCCTGGAAGTACCGTGGTGTGAGCCTGTCGTCGGAGCTCTATTTCCAGAATCTGCTCGGGTTGCAGGGCAACGGGCCGTTGCCGATCGCCTCCACGTCGGCGTTCGGAGGCTTCGTCAAAGGAGGCTGGTTCGTCGTTCCACGCGAGACCGAGGTCTATGCCCGCACGTCGTACGTCACGGGCGCCTATGGCTCAGGCTACGAGTTGGGCGGTGGCTTCAACCGCTTTTTTCTCCCAGGGAAGGACAGTCTCTTCTTCACCTGCGATGCGGCATGGCTGGAAAACTCGCCGGCCGGGCAGAACCGGACCGGCTTCGTGGCCGGTCAGACCGGCCTGCTGGTGCGAGCCCAGATCGTCGCCGCCTACTGAAAACGCTGCACCATGAAACTCAACCACCTATCGACCATCGTCGGACTGCTCCTGACGCTGGTGGCGATGCGCAGCAACGCCCAGGACGGCGCAGTCGCTCCCAGCATGGAGGCGCAGGGCGTCACCGAGCGGCTCGCCTACCCCTATTCCATCGATCTGCTCCCCGACGACCCTGCCCAGCCGCCGTTCGAAGACACGCCAGGAGGAGCTGGGCTGCCATCCGGGGCGGCGAGCGATGCATTCGGTCGCAAGACGGTGACGGGCGACCTTTTCGACCGCTGGCTTTCGACCAAGGAATCAGGCATCACGTTCGGCGGCCGGGTGACGCAGTTTGGCTTCGGGCTCGCCGGCGGCATCGATCGGCCGGTGCCGCCGCCACTCGGTCAGGGCGACGTCTTTCGCTACACCGGTCGGAGCGAATACGACGCCGTCGTCGACCTCGAGAAGTTCGGCGGCCTGCCCCATGGACGGCTGCTCGTGCGGGCCGAGCAGTGGTACGGCGAGTTCGGCAAC